>JAYSXB010000181.1:0-10003 GCA_043717775.1 Arenimonas sp. | reverse complement strand
GCCTTTCGGCGGTTTTCTTATTGATTGAATAATCCTAAATCGAAGAACTATTTTTCAAAGCCGCAATACGTTCTGCTAGTGGCGGATGGCTCATAAATAATTTCTTCAAGCCGTGTGCGATATTTCCTGAAATACCAAAGGCGGCAATTTGAGTCGGCAAGGTACTTTGACTTTGGTTACTTGCAAGACGTTCCAATGCCGCTACCATTTTGTTTTTTCCTGCCAAGTTCGCACCGCCAGCATCGGCACGGAATTCGCGCCAGCGGCTGAAGCGCATCACGATAATCGATGCAAACAAGCCAAATACAATTTCAAGCGCAAATACCACGGCAAAATAACCAAACCCATGCCCATCTCTATTTCCTAAAACCGCTTTGTCAATAATATTGCCGATAATGCGAGCAAAGAACATGACGAAGGTGTTCACCACACCTTGAATCAGAGTCAGCGTGACCATATCGCCATTGGCCACATGGCTAATTTCATGGGCAAGTACAGCTTCAGCTTCGTCGCGAGTCATGCTGCGCAACAAACCACTGGACACCGCCACCAGCGAACTATTGCGCGTCATGCCGGTCGCAAAAGCATTGATTTCGGGCGCCTCATAAATACCGACTTCCGGCATTTTAATCCCGACCTTATCGGCCTGCTTGCGAACGGTATTGATCAGCCATTGCTCGGGCTCATTACGCGGCTGCGTAATCACCGACATGCCGGTGGCACGTTTGGCCATCCACTTGGATAAAGCCAGCGAAATAAAGGAACCGGCAAAACCAAACACGGCACACATAAGCAATAAACTGCCAAGATTGGTACCGTATTGGGCCGCCCGCATATCCAGGCCAAAGAGTTTAAATAGCAGGGACACCAATAGCAAAATAGCGAAGTTGGTAGCCAAAAATAAGGCGACGCGACTAAACATTTAATAACTCCATGAAAATAGCTTCAGAAAGACTAATGTAGCTAATCTCCGAAATTTCAAGTTAATGATGGATGAAATTTCGAAAATTATTCAGCTAATATTTGGCCATGGACTCTGACACCCCTTACCGTGGTCGTTTTGCACCCTCGCCGACCGGGCCGCTGCATCTAGGCTCATTGCTAGCAGCTGTCGGCAGCTGGCTAATGGCGAGGCAGGCGCACGGGCAATGGTTGATTCGGATTGAAGACATTGACCCCTTGCGGGAAATAAAAGGCGCAGCGCTAAACCATATAGAAATATTGAAAGCCTTTGGCATGGAGTCTGACGAAAGCATACTGTGGCAGAGCCAGCGCCATGATCGTTATCAGGAAATCTTGCAAAAACTGATGGATGCGGGTGATGCGTTTGAATGTTTTTGCTCACGTAAAGACTTGATGGGTCATCACGGTGTGCATCGTTTTTGCATTGCCAAAAACGCTGAAAAACATTCAGCTATTCGATTGAAAATTCCTGACACCACCATTCAATTTCAGGATCAATTTCAAGGACTCTATTCGCAAGTGCTCGGCACCGAGGTTGGCGACATGATTATTAAACGTGCCGATAATTTCTGGGCCTACCAACTTGCCGTAGTCATTGATGACGCAGATCAAAACATCACGCATGTTGTTCGTGGCCAGGATTTATTGAGCTCGACGCCTAAACAAATTTATCTACAGCGCGTGCTCGGCTTTCCAACGCCGCAATACGCGCACTTACCTTTGGTGTTCGATAAGACCGGGCAGAAATTATCGAAATCACTGGCTGCCTGCCCCGTCAATCCAGACGACCCGATTCCGGCCTTGCGCAGGGTCTGGCAATTACTGGGACAGAACCCGATTAGCTGGCCACAGGACTGCCATCCTGAACACGCGCTTTTCCATGCAATCGGGCAATTTGAAGCGGGAAAAATTCCCGCCTATTCACAATTGCCAACGGCGTAGCAGTTTTATGGCAGGCGACCACTTGCATCCATTTCGATAAAGCGCGATGCTCGGAGATTCCTAAGCTACATACGCAAGCGCAGGGTTCCAATGTCAGACACTCGCATCATCAAAAAATACCCGAATCGGCGTCTCTACGACACCGAGATTTCGAGCTACATCACGCTGGAAGATATTCGCCAACTAATCATTGAAGGCGAAACTTTTACCGTGCGTGAAGCAAAGTCGGGCAAAGACATTACACGCGCCGTTTTGCTACAGATTATTGCCGAGCACGAAGACATTGGCCAACCCATTTTATCGGCACAATTACTCACTGAAATCATTCGCTTCTATGGTGATTCACTACAAGGTTATATCGGCAGTTATCTTGAACGTAGTGTCGATATGTTTATTGACCAACAACAAAGCCTGCGTAGCCAGGTAAGCAATATTGTTGGCCAAACGCCGTGGCCATTATTGAATCAAATTACCGAACGCAATCTGGAATTATGGAAAACCCTGCAAGAAGGCATTCTGGGTCCGGTGACACCTGCACGTAAAAACAAATCATCACGCAAAACCAATAATACTGAAACCACTCGCTCATGAATTCACGTATCGCAGTCGTTACTGGTGGCCTGGGTGCCATCGGTCTAGCCACCTGTCGCGCTTTGGCGCAAGCCAACTTTAAAGTCATCGCTGCTGATTTACCGGCATCGCAATCGCGCTGGGATGATATTCAAATGTCGATGAAGAATTTGAATATTCACTTTGAACCTGTCGATGTCAGCGATTTTCAGCAATGCGCCCAGTTTGTGCAGCAAGTAGAATCCTTGCATGGCCCGATCAGCGTGTTGGTGAATAACGCCGGTATTACCCGCGATGCCGTTTTGAAAAAAATGGAGGTTTCCGATTGGGACGCCGTGATTGCGGTCAACTTAACCAGTGTGTTTAATCTATGCCGCCAAGTGGTTGATGGCATGTCCGAACGTGGCTATGGTCGCATCGTCAATATCAGTTCGATCATTGGCCAAACCGGACAATTTGGGCAAAGTAATTACGCAGCAGCAAAAGCGGGCATGCATGGCTTCACCATGTCTTTAGCACGCGAGGTAGCTCGCAAAGGCATCACTGTTAATAGTGTGAGCCCGGGTTACATCAAAAGCGCCATGACTGACGCAGTACCGCCGGAATTGCGTGATCAGATTCTGGCTACCGTGCCCGTTGGTCGTATTGGGCAACCAGACGATATTGCACGCGCCGTCGCGTTTTTATGTGCCGATGAATCGAGCTACCTGACCGGCGTTAATTTGCCGGTGAATGGTGGTTTGTTTATGAGTTTTTGATTCTGTTGATTCTGTTGATTGTGTTGATTTTGTGGGAGCCAGTTCACCGGCGATGGATGCTGAATATTGTCGGATGACAAATACACTCGCTCCCCCGTAAAAATATCGAAGAACTATATATTTAATCGCCGGTAAACCGGCTCCCACAATCTAACTAATTATTTCGCAGCACCACAATACTTCGCGTAATAATGCTCGGCTTTGGGCATCAAAGATTTCAAATGTGCAATCCGATTGGCGGGGTCTGGATGCGTGGAGGCAAATTCAGGTGGCCTTTGTCCGCCTCCCAATTGCGACATGCGCTCCCACAATGGCACGGCTTCTTTCGGATTAAAGCAAGCCGCTGCGGCGAGCATCAGCCCTAGTTCGTCGGCCTGGGTTTCATGCTTGCGGCCAAAAGGCAAAGCCAGCCCATATTGTGTGCTGGCGCCTAAAGCAGACATCACCATCTGTTGTTGGTTGGGGTCCATATTACCGATAGCAACACCAGCAGCCATTTGTCCGACTTGCATTAATTTTTGTTGCGCCATGCGCTGCGAGCCATGCCGTAATAAGGCATGAGCAATTTCATGGCCCATCACCACCGCCATCGCGTCATTGTTTTGCGCGACCGGAATAAGGCCGGTATAAACCGCCATTTTTCCACCCGGCAAACAAAAAGCATTGGCTTGTGGCGATTCCAAAACTGCAACGCTCCACTCGAATGTTTCGGCAAGTTTGGGTGAAGGTAGATTATTTTCTGCCGCTAAATCGGCTTCAACCTGGCTGGCCACATTGATTAAGCGTTTGGCGATTTCAGTGATCGCAATCGAGTTAGGGTCGGTGGCCGGCAATGGACGTTCTTCGCTTAGCACTTGCTGAAATGCTTGCAGGCCCATTTGCTCTTCTTGATCGGTGGTCGCGCCATAATGGGCTTTTTCGCCAGTAAAAGGATCCGGCTCGGCATTGCCGAACCATTGCCAGGCAGCATAACCGGCAAACAAAATAATGATCCACCAGCGAATACCGCCACGGCGGCCAGAGCCCGGCTGCCCATTTCCAAATGTATTTTGTTGCATGATCAAGCCCTCTCAAAGTGCCCGCACGACTCGAAACCCAATGCGCGCATTATGTGTTTTCATCGGTGTTGCCATTCTAAAACTGACTCTTGCTTCGTCCAGTGAACTCGCCCATGAAGCACCGCGCGTGACCCCCATCTTACAACCGGGGTTCACCCACGCACTACTGTCATTTGGCGCACGCTGATAACTATCATGCCAACAGTCTTGCACCCATTCTTCTACATTGCCACTGATATCAAAAGTGCCCCAGGGCTCTCTCGGAAAACTACGCACCGGTGCGGCGCCCCAATGGAAATCACGATAGTCGGCAATGGCATTACCCCAACTTCTGTTTTGCGTCGATTTGTCACCCGCGCCGGCCAGATTAGCGATAACTTTTTTGGGCGCTTGATTGCCCCAAGGGTAAATGCTGTCATTGCCAGCTCGCAATACATATTCAAATTCCGCTTCGCTCGGCAAACGATAAGCAAGCCCGGTTTTTTCCGACAACCATTTGGCATACGCCTGGGCATCGCCTAAATTCACATGCACCACGGGCAAATCATCTTTCGCGATTCTTCCTAAATGATCATGATGCCAATCGATATTTTCGCGCTTGGTCATGCTGCCGCCTTTTTCATCAAATACCATCGACCATCGACGAGCCGTAGCACGCGTTTGATAACCGGTACTTTCGATAAACTGACGAAACTGGCCAACGGAAATTTCGTTTCTTGCGATCGCAAATCCGCGTTTGAATACCACCGCATGCCGTGGTAATTCCTGCGGGGCTGCCGATGTCAAACTTGGCGGTGCGCCCATCTGCAAAGAGCCATAAGGAATCACCACCATTTCGGGGGCAGGATTGCTCATGGCCCAGGCATCAGTAAAAAATTGATTCGACGTGAAACGACCGTAGTGCCTGACTTCGTCCAGTCTTTTTGCCAGTGCGATAACTTCGGGATGCGTCGGTAATATTTTTTTCGCCTGCGCATAATAATCTTGCGCAGGCTTTATTCTCAGTCCATCCAGGGCAAGATTTGCCAGCACGGTTTGCTGCTGAATCGCTTGATTTAGTTGGCCACGAATATGACGAGATACGGTTAAATATTGCGGATTTTTATTATCGATAATTTCGGCTTGTTTCAATGCAATCAAAGCGGCTTCAAATTTTTCCTGTTTGGCCAAAGTCAGGGCGGCAATTTCACGCTGTGAGCGCAAACGATCAAGCGCTTGCAATGCCGGTTGATAATCAGGAAATATTTTTAAGGCTTCGTGGTAAGCCGCGACCGCATTTTCAGAATGTGTGTTTGCACTCGATGCCAAAACAAATGATTTCTTTTCAAGTGCCGCCGCTTTTTGTTGCCAAAGAGCAGCCTGTTTAGCCAAGCCAAGTTCAAGCTGAAGATTCGCTATTTCCGGGTGTGGAACCAGACTCAGTTCCATCACTTGAAGCAAACGTGCGGCTTCAATCAAACTGCCAGCACGTATCGACTGTCGCGTTTTTTGAACTAGAACATCGAGCGTGTTATTTAAACCGGTTTGAGCTTCGCTATTAGCCGCATCAAACCGCACTATCGCGACATACCATTCCAATGCCGCCGGTTGTTGTTGACTGCTGTCTTCGTAACGTCCCACAGTAAATGCTTGCTCCGCCAAACGAATCGCTTCCGATAAATTATCGGCATTCACGGTTGGCACGATCAATAATTTGGGGGCCGAATTTACGGTTTCGGTGGCATTGGGTGTGTGCGTATTCAGCGCATTTTTAGCATTTTTTATGGGCTCGGCCGTTTTTTGAGCAGGCGACTCCGCAGGCTTGCAGGCGACCATTGCAAGGCACAACACGGTAACACTCAGTAATGGCGAGAATTTCAGCATGCGATGTTTTTGTCTAGCTCCCGAGGCATTGAATTATAAGCAGCGTGCGATGCGAAGGTAGGCTAATCTGATAGCACACGCAACCGCAGGACACCAATGAATCACTGGATTGACGCGCCCGAGCTGCTGGAAGCACATTTTGCTTCCTGGTCGGGACATAAAACCGTCGCACTCGACACCGAATTTGTTCGCGAAAAAACCTATTACCCACAGCTTGCGCTCGTGCAACTGGGCGTGCCGGGCGAAATTTTATTGATTGATCCGCTCATACCCGGCATCGCCGAAGTATTAAAGCCGTGGTTGTTGAATGCCGATATCTGCAAAATAATTCATAGCCCGAGCGAAGATCTTCAAGCTTTCTCTCGTGGAGTTGGCGCCGTACCGGTCAATATTTTCGATACTCAGGCGGCCGCTGCCTTGTGCGGAATGGGCGCTGGTTTGGGCTATCAAAAACTCATTGAGGCCGTCACCGGAATTGTGTTGGAAAAAGGTGAAACCCGCTCCGATTGGATAAAGCGCCCACTGACCGATTCACAATGCCGCTATGCTGCCGATGACGTGCTTTATTTACATGAAGTACACACACTACTATCGGAAAAATTAATCGCGCTCAATCGTTTGCATTGGCTCGAAGCCGATGGCGAACGCGCCGTGCGCAATGCCAACTACGATATCGACGACCCGTTTCCGCATTTAAGTTTGAGCCGCGCCCAAGGTTTGGATCACCAAGCCCAAGCCCTGCTCTGCCGTTTATTGCGCTGGCGCGATGCCAAAGCTCGCAGCAGTGACCGACCCAAAAGCTGGATTTTAGATAACGAACTTGCCGCTTTTTTAGCGCGCAGTATTCCGGAGCAATACAACGCATTTACCGCCATTCTGGACCGCAGCCCGAAAGCGCCGCGTAAATTCCGTACCGAGCTTTGGGAAGAAGTCATCCGGCCACTGACCGATGCCGAACTTGATATTCCACCGATCAAAAATGCCGATGCGATTGATAAACAAAAACTTCGCGCCATGCAAGAAGCCGTTGCAAAAAGGGCCACTGCATTGAATATTCCCGAAGGCTTGCTGGCATCGCGCAAACATCTGGAAGTATTGATGGAAGGCCATTGGCCAGCAGCACTGGAAGGCTGGCGTCGTGAGCAATTGGAACCTTTGATGACAGCCTTGATGCCCGTAGGAGCACCGTAAGGCGGGAATGACGCTGCGACAAAATCAAGAGAAAGTGAAAAAACACAAAGCTCACAAAGTAAAGATTCGAAACACTGTAGCCCGGGTCACGCTCCATCGACCCGGGGAATATTTACAATAGTTAAGATATTTTTCTGAATCATCAATGATTTAAAAAATGAATAATCGGATTCGGGGCACCACACGGGTCGGTGGAGCGTAATTCGGGCCGCGCTTCAGGCCTTGCACTGCGGGCAATAAAATACATTCTTGCGAAATGGCAAAGGAATAGGCAGCAATAAATGCAATGAGAGCAAGGCAAACTTCCAGCTTGTCGCCGTTTTTCGCGATAAAGCCCTACCACAGTTATCGCAGGCATCTGGCAGTTTTAATTCCTCGTGAACATCGGCAAATTCGCCTGCATCAATCTGGGCAATAATCTCACGAGCTTCCAAAATTTGCTCGAGCGGCACCATGATTTGAACGCCGCCCATAGCTTGTGAATACAACCAATCGGCAGTGGCCAAATGACGATTGCCAAGAATGGCGGGGATGCCTTCTGCTTCAAGTCTGCCTCGTACAATATCGGCGTGGATAACATCGATAAAGTTATCGACAACTACCCAGTCGCTGACGTTCGTTTCGTTCAAGTTAGATTCCCGATGTTGAGACAGGGAGCGCCGGGGCGCAAACGAACCCGATGTGTTTTTGCGATAGTTCGCAGGTCTTCCCGGGTCGGTGGAGCGTGACCCGGGCTACGTGGCTTCCAGAAAGTTTTTTAATCTTCGCATCCCATTAAACGAATTTTCTGGCCGGGTTGCAGCATGTAATTGGGTGCGCGCAGTTTATTAGCTTTGGCGATGGCTGTCAGATCACAATTATGTTCTTTGACAATGGCTAGTAAATTATCGCCTTTACGAACTTTATACTGCTTCACTTTAGGCTCCGGTTTTTTCTTGCTATTTTTCTTGGGCGGTACATTCGGCGTTGCAGCGGCGACTTGTTCGGCCAAGCTCAAATTATTATTTGCAGCCGTGTTTAATAAAGGATTCATTGCTGCATTACCATTGATTGCGGCAATTGAATTTGGCGTTATGATCGGGGAAAAATCTTTATTCGCACGCATTAATTCAGCTGCTAATTCTGCGCGTGGGCCTTGCACGCAATGCGTGCGATACATGGCAGTCAATTTTTTGGGAGCACGTAGAACAGTACCGGCGGCAATATAGGCATCGGCGTCGTAACGGGGATTCAAATTACGCAATACCCGAAACCAGCCATCGCGGTTATCGACATTGCCCAGACAAATGGTCAACTCATTGATCGATGTTGCTCGCGCCAGAGTGAATTGATCGGGCGTGGTATCGATTCTGGGAAATACCAAGCCATATTTTTTCGGATGCAAAAATAACCAGGCGGCTGCAATTACTTTCGGCACATAGTCACGCGTTTCGGCAGGCCATTGGTTATAGACTTCGGGCGACCAAAAACTTTTTCCACCCGATTGATTAAAAATACGCAGCGCACGGCCCTCACCACCATTATAGGCAGCGACGGTCATTTCAAGGTTACGATTCAATTCCGAGAAGCGTTCATTCACATAACGTGCGTTAGCGCGTGCAGAATATTCCGGGTCAAAACGAGTATCAAAACCGGTGACATCTCGACCAAGCCCGAAACGGGTGCCGGTGCCATACATAAATTGCAGCGGGCCACTCGCACCGGATCGCGAAATGGAATGCACACGACCGCCGGATTCTTTCGCCATAATGCCAAACAATAAAGCTTCAGGCAGCCCGGCTTTTTCATATTCCGGCGACATCAAATAGCGCATGTACTGATAATTTTCCCAGGAATCGATCAAGAACGAACGCTGCTGCGTAAGCCAATCACGAATGGCGGCTTGAATAGGTTCATTCATTTCGACCATGCGCTCAAGGCTGCGGCCGTTATCGAGTAAATTCATTGATTTTTGAGCTTCAGCCGATTGCGACAAAATTGGCGAGTCGTCGTCATCGGCAAGGCCAGGCTCGGTGACCAATTGGCCCAAGTCATGCGATTTCAACAAGCTTTCATAAACCGTAATTACCTTCGTGACTTCGCAGCCTTTGGTTTTAAAACATTGGGTCGCGATGTCTTCAATGTCTTCCAGCGCCTTGCTCATTTGCGCCATGCCTTTATTGTCGCCATTGGCTAACAAAATTTGTGCTTGGCGATAACGCTCGCTGGCTTGGTCCATCTGTGTGTAAAGCGCTACAAATTTGTCTGCCTTGGGAGCGGCATGCGCAAGTGACGCGGGGAGCGCGAGAAGTAGTGAAAAAACGAGATAGCTTCTAAACATGAAAACTCCTTAAACAATACTGTGCAGGGTATCGACTGCCGAACTGAACTACAAGGTTTAACATTTCCGGTTAAGGCACTAGAATTAGAGCCACACAGGAGAGACACATGAACGAGATTCTGATTGGCAAGGGCGATGTTACCGTGCAGCTGCTCGCGAAATACGGCAACCGGCATGGACTCATCGCTGGTGCTACCGGCACCGGAAAATCGGTTTCCCTGATGGTATTAGCAGAGGGCTTCTCCAGGCTGGGAGTTCCCGTGTTTATGGCCGATGTGAAAGGTGATGTCAGCGGATTATCGATGGCAGGCACCAGCAACGAAAAAATAACGTCTCGT
>JAYSXB010000019.1:0-2327 GCA_043717775.1 Arenimonas sp. | reverse complement strand
GGCTGCCACCACAGCGCGGCTTGGGCACCATCGACACCTTGCTCGACTGCGTTTACGACTTGCAGGCACAAGCCGTTGCCACCGATTATCTGGCCGCGGCAACCCAACTGAGTTTGCGACAACCACGCCGCTCATTAATCATGTTGATCACCAATGTTCGCGATGAAGATATTGAAGACCTGATGGTCGCCGTGCGTCTATTGCAAAAACGGCATCTAGTTTGCGTTGCAAGTTTGCGCGAACAAGCCCTCGATACCACCCTGCAAAAATCGGTCGAAAATTTAAACGACGCCATACTGGCATCGGCCATGGCACGCTATTTAGCAGAACGTGCACGCGCGCATGCCGCACTGCGAAGCCAGGGCGTATTCGTACTTGATGTTACTTGCTCCGAGTTACCGGCGGCATTGGTGGAACGCTATCTGGCGGTCAAGCGCGATGGTTTATTGTGATTGTTTTTGTGGGCATGAATAATTCGTAGCCCGGGTCATGGTCTTATCTGACCCGGGTTGCCACAACATAAATAATTTTCATTATTCAATCTTCGAGATAATAATTTGTGGGTTGATGGGGACCGACAAATTTCCGAGTTCCCGGGTCAGATAAAGCCATGACCCGGGCTACGATGTAAACTCGTTACACTACATAGAATAGGGAGATCACCATGCTTCTCGGTTTACGCACTATCACTTATCCTGCTCCTGATCTGGCCAAAGCCAAGCAATGGTATTCCGATGTCTTGGGCATAGCGCCGTATTTCGATGAACCATTTTATGTTGGTTTTTCGGTTGGCGGTTTTGAATTGGGTTTGATTCCCGATGCACAACCCGGCATTGCCGGCCCACAAGCCCTGTGGGGCGTAGAGAATATCGAGGCAGAATTCAAGCGACTGATAGCGCTTGGTGCTACAGAGTTGGAAGCAGTCACCGAAGTCGGTGGTGGAATAAAAGTAGCCGCAGTGCAAGACCCGTTCGGTAATCGACTCGGCATTATCGAGAATCCGCATTTTGATTTAGCGGCGGTACGTTAATCGTAGGGTGGGCACCGCTCACCACACAAATTGGTGAAATAGATTTTTCGTGGGAGTGCCGTAAGGCACGAATAGTTAACATTGTCGTAGGTCATTCGCGCCTTACGGCACTCCCACCAAAAAACCTAACTTTCGCCTTCGTTCCGCCACTTGCCGGGCTCAAGGCCTTTTAGATTATGCGGACCGACGGAAATTCGTATTAGTCGCAACGTCGGCAATCCCACAGCTGCCGTCATCCGACGTACCTGGCGATTACGGCCTTCGCGAATGGTGAGTTCGATAAAACTATCGGGCACGGTTTTGCGTTGCCGCACCGGCGGGTCGCGTGGCCAAAGCCAGTCGGGTGCGGTTTCCAATGCGCGGGCCTGGCCCGGCAAGGTCATACCATCATTTAATTTAACGCCTTTCGCCAATGCTTTTATTTGCTCGTCGGTCGGCATGCCTTCCACTTGCACGAGATAGGTTTTCGGCCATTTGAATTTGGGCGAACTTATCTGCGCAATGCGCGCGCCATCATCGGATAACAGCAACATGCCTTCGGAATCAAAATCCAGGCGACCGGCTGCATACACATCAGCGGGCATACCGAAATCCGCCAGCGTGGTACGAGCGGGCGTTTCAGTGTCGGTGAACTGGCACAGCACATTGTAGGGCTTGTTAAAAGCAATCAGCATTGTCCCAGTGTAACGGCGTGAGAGAATACTTGCAGTCTTTTTTGGTGATTTATGATGAATAACGCGCTTTCCAGCCAACATCCACTGCGTCGTTTGCTCGATTTTGCCAAACCTTACCGTCGCAACATCATTTTGGGCAGTATCTTTTCGGTCTGCAATAAAGTATTCGATGTACTGCCGGAAATTTTAATTGGCGTTTCGGTCGATGTGGTGGTCAATCAAAAGGCATCGTTTCTTGCCAAATTAGGCATTGTCGATCCCATGCAACAATTATGGGCATTGGCAGCCTTGACGGTTTTGGTCTGGGTTTTCGAGTCCCTGTTCGAATATTTATATGCTCTGCGTTGGCGCGGACTTGCCCAGGATATGCAGCACGAATTGCGACAAGCGGCGTATTCGCATTTGCAAAAATTACCACCGGATTTTATTAATCAAGAACGCAGTGGTCGTTTAATGGCTTTGATGAATGAAGACGTGAATCAAATCGAGCGCTTCCTCAATACCGGTGCCAATGATTTGATCCAGGTATTTTGTTCATCGCTATTGGTCGGTGCCGTCTTTTTTGTATTGACTGCTAATTTGGCAGTGCTCGCATTGATGCCAATTCCGATGATTTTATTCGG
>JAYSXB010000180.1:0-25430 GCA_043717775.1 Arenimonas sp. | reverse complement strand
TTCATGCGGCTTATCACACCGGTCGCGGTCGTGTGCGTATGCGCGCCAGAGCGAGCATCGAAGTCAACGAAGACAATAATCGCGAATCGATTATCGTCACTGAATTGCCGTATCAAGTGAACAAAGCGCGTTTGATCGAAAAAATTGCCGAATTGGTTAAAGAAAAGAAACTCGAAGGCCTGACTGAATTACGCGATGAGTCTGATAAAGACGGCATGCGGATTTACATGGAAGTGAAACGCGGCGAATCGGCCGAAGTTATCCTCAATAATTTGTACCAACAAACCCAGATGGAATCGGTGTTTGGCATCAATATGGTGGCGCTGGTCGATGGCCGTCCGCAAATTTTGAACCTGAAACAAATTCTGGAAGCTTTTATTCGCCATCGCCGTGAAGTGGTCACGCGCCGCACGATTTTTGAATTACGTAAAGCTCGTCACCGCGCCCATATTCTGGAAGGCCTGACCGTTGCACTGGCCAATATTGATGAAATGATCGAGCTCATCAAAACATCCAATAGCCCGCAAGTAGCGAAGGAACGCATGCTGGCGAAAGTCTGGGAACCGGGTTTGGTTCGCGCTTTGTTATCGGCTGCAGGTGCTAACGCATCGCGTCCTGAAGATTTGCAAGACGAATTCGGTCTTTCAGAAGTCGGCTACCGTTTGACCGAAGTACAGGCGAAAGAAATTCTTGAGATGCGTCTGAACCGTTTGACCGGTTTAGAGCAAGAAAAACTCACTGACGAATATAAAGCGCTGCTGGAAGTGATTCGTGCCCTGATCGAAATTCTGGAAAATCCGAATCGTCTGCTGGAAGTCATTCGCACCGAATTGGCGAATCTGAAAGAAGAATTCGGTGATGAGCGCCGCACTGAAATCCGCCCAAGCGAAGAAGATCTCGACGTTCTCGATTTGATCGTATCGGAAGATGTGGTTGTTACGCTTTCGCATTCCGGTTACGCGAAGCGCCAGCCAGTAACGGCTTATCGTGCCCAAAAACGTGGCGGCAAAGGTCGTTCGGCTACTGCCGTAAAAGACGAAGATTTCATCGAGCGTTTATGGGTCGTGAATACGCATGACACCTTGCTTACGTTTACCAGCGCCGGTCGTGTGTTCTGGCTTAAGGTCTATCAATTACCCGACGCTGGTCCAAATTCGCGTGGTCGCCCGATCATCAACTGGATTCCATTGGAAGAAGGCGAAAAAGTTCAAGCTGTTCTGCCAGTGCGTGAATTCACTGAAGATCAATTTGTATTCTTTGCAACCCGCGATGGCACCGTCAAGAAAACGCCATTAACCGAATACTCGCGTCCGCGTGTCAATGGTATTTGGGCGATTAGCCTGGATGAAGGCGATGGTTTGGTGGATGTGCAGCTGACCCATGGTAAATGCGACATCATGATGTTTGCCTCGAACGGTAAAGCCGTGCGTTTTGATGAGGCCAGCGTTCGTTCGATGGGTCGTACTGCCACTGGTGTTCGCGGCATGAAATTATCGACGGGCGAAAAAGTGATGAGCCTGATTGTGGTGGAAGGCGAGGGCGATATTCTTACCGCCAGCGAAAATGGTTTCGGCAAACGTACCGAGCAATCGGCCTTCCCGAAAAAAGGTCGTGGTACGCAAGGTGTTATCGCCCTGCAAACCAGCGAGCGTAATGGTCGTTTGGTGGGAGCTATTCAATTAACCGAAGCCCATGAAATCTTGCTGATTTCCGACCAAGGCACCATGGTTCGCACCCGCGCATCCGAAGTCTCGCAAGTGGGTCGTAATACCCAGGGCGTAACCTTGATGCGTGTTGCCGCTGATGAAAAACTGATTGCCGTCGAGAGTATCGAGGCTTTGGAAGATACCGATGAGTTAATCGATGTCATTCCGGGTGGCGATTTGCCAGCGACGAGTGATGCAAGCTCAGATGTGAATTGAACCAAGGTCGTGGGAGGGCCGTAAGGCCCGAATGTTCAATCAGGGCATACTTTATTCGGGCCTTACGGCCCTCCCACGACTAAATGAAAAATCCCGGCCATAGGTCGGGATTTTTTATGAAGCCCGCCATTAAATCGCTGTTTTTTCATCTGTGTTTGCGTATGCTGCGGATACGTCTTCGAGGTTTCTATGCCCCTTTCAAAATCTTTATGCAGTTTTGCCGCTTTTTTCTTTTTTTTGCTAGTAATACCCAACTCAAACGCACAAACCATTGAACGAAGTTCCGACGCGCAGCGTATTTCAAAAGCGCGTGATGCGGTGCTGCCAGTGGTGGTGAGTATTTTGACGGTGCGGCAGGATTACCAGCAAGGCGAGCCGGTGTTATCGGTTTCCAGTGGCAGCGGCACAGTAATTTCGGCGCAGGGCCATATCGCCACCAATGCACATGTCACGCAAAACGGAAAATCATTCCGCATAGTTTTTTTTGATGGTCGCGAATTACCGGCAAAATTAATTGGTACCGACACCGCATCCGATCTAGCAGTTTTGCAGGTGATTCCCCCAACACCCGAGACATTTGCTTTTGCCAAGTTTGCCGAGAATCTGGACGATCTCACACCGGGCGACACCGTGCTGGCCATGGGCGCGCCTTGGGGTTTGTCTAATTCAATGAGTGCAGGTGTCGTCAATAATCCACGTCGATTATTAGTGTCATTATTCGATGATGAAACCGATTACGAAGATCGTTTGGGCGTCGATGAGCCGACCGGTCGTTACTACGCCTGGATTCAACATGATGCCGCGATCGCGCCGGGTAATTCTGGCGGTCCATTGGTCGATTTGAATGGCCGCATTGTCGGCGTCAATACCCGCGGCATGATTATGGGCGGCGACCTTGCATTCGCTATCCCAGGGCCCGATGCCGGTGGCGTTGTGCAAAGATTGATTGCCAATGGTGAAATTAAACGGGTTGCACTCGGGTTTCGTCTTCGTTCGCTGAAAGGCACGCGTTATACCGATGGCGTGTTGATTAATGCCGTCGAACGTCGCTCGCAAGCCGATAAGGCTGGCTTACAAGCCGGTGATCGTATTGTCAGTTTGAATGGCGATCAAGTAACGGCAAGGCAACCGGTCGATGTGCCTTCATTGCAACGTCGAATTGCCGAGTTACCGATTGGCAGCCAGGTGGTTCTGAAAATTGAACGCAGTACAAAAGAGTTTGAAGTAAAACTGAAAGCCGATGCTCAACCAAAAAGTCGTGGTGATGATTTTGCCTCGTCTCCATTCGGCGTGTCGGTAACCGAGCTTACCCAGCCGATGGGTCGCCGTCGCCATCTGGACGACGATGCCGGTTTATTAATTACAGGTATTCGCCCCGGTGGTGCTGCGGCGATTGCACGTCCAAAACTGCAAGCGGGTGACATCATTCGCAAAATAGATAATCTGGCGCTGAACGAAACTGCGCAGCTGGCAAATATTGTCATACCGGCTAATTCGGAAAAATATTATTTATTTGAAATTGAACGCGACGATGAAAAAATACTCGCCCTGTTAAAGCCCGAAAGCAATGACAAAGTTCGCGTGCCGTTGCCTGAACTTCCAAAATCCTGGTCCGGTGTTGAAGTGCAGGCCATTAGTGGTTCGCTGGCAAAAGACATGAAACTTGCTTCGTCGGGCTATCGCATCACACGCTTCTATCCCAATAGCCCCTTAGCCAAAGCCGGTGCAAAAATCGGCGATTTGCTGGTGAGTCTGCAAGACCAAAAATTAAAACCGGCCAATGACGCGGCAACGGAACCGTTCCATCAGGCAGTCCGTGATGTGGTGCCTGAAACAGAAATCCAGTTTGAAGCGATTCGTAACGGACAACCCATCACATTCAAACTGAGCTTTACGCCTTCGCCAATTAGTTCGGCAGGTTTGAAAACACTGAATTTAAGCAAGTTGCGTGCTGAAATTCGTGAGCTCGGTTTTTATGATCGGGTTAATGAGCATTTGCCAGTGGATCAAACCGGCGTAATTCTGGATGGTGTCGAATCCGGTGGTCCGGCGGGTCTGACGCATTTAAACCGTTCGGACATTATCATTCGCGTAGGCAAAACCGATGTTGATAATGTCGAGAGTTTGCGTAAAGCCTTGGACCTCGCACTGTCTGCCAAATCTAATGCGCTGATTCCCATTATTGTCATTCGCGGCAGCGAAAATCGTGTTTTATATTTAGATCCTTATTGGCTAGATAATTAAGTAATTACGTAATTCATTTTGAGGACTCATCCATGTTCAAGAAAATAATATTGATGGCGACCTGTTGTGCTGTCATGGCCACGGTGCTGATCAGCAATGTACAAGCACAAAATATTAGCGATTACCGTCCGATCTATAAAGCCATGGTCTTAAAGCATGGTAATGCCATTGTCACCGTCAAATTTGTGATGGCGATTAATTCAGCCGGTAAAGAACAGCGTATTGAAGATCGCACGCAAGCTGTGTTGGTGAGTAGCGATGGTTTACTGCTGGTGCCGGATCGTGCAGTGAGTTTTGATTTTTCTGCCATGGCCGGTGGCAAGCAAGGCGAGGCGGGGATGGTGGCGAAATCGAGCGAATTTCGCGTGCGTTTAGTCGATACCGAAGACTGGTTGCCGGCTGATTTAGTGACTCGCGACGCCGCCTTGGGTCTGGCTTGGTTGCGTATCCGTAATTCGCCGAAGAACCTGACATTTGTCGATTTAAGCCAAGGTGGCAAGCCGGAGCCGGGCATGGAGTTTTTCACATTATTGCGAACCAATGACGAGTCTGGATCGGTGCCGCTATGGCGCCCGGGTTTAATCATGGGCGAAACTCATGTGCCCAAACTCACTTACTTAGTGGATGGTCTGCCGGGTTTGGCTTTTGATACTTCCGGTCGTCCGCTGGGTTATGTCGATGTCAATTTTGCCAGCATTGCCAGCGCAAAAAGTACGATGGGCCTGGATATGGCAAATACAAACCTACAATTGACGCCTATCGACAAGGTGGCCTACGCGACAGGCCAAGCCAGTAAATTACCCGTGGCCGCTGCGGCCAAGTAATTACGTGTTTGGTTCTGATATTGGATCCTGACGGGCGTTTAACGATTTTATAACTAAAGTTAAATGGAAGTTAAACGCCTTGTTCAGCCCCTCTTGGCAGCCCATACAGTCAGCCTATACTCGCATCACTTTCAGGAGCTCAGCATGCCCACATATAAACGTCTTCTCGGCCGCGCTATCGCGGCTTTTTTTGTGTCAATTTTTATGCTTTTTTGTTTGGCGGGCTGCCAAGGCGACAAAAATCAGGTGCCGGCCTTACAAGGCAAGGACTCCGCCATTGATGTGCGTGAAGCGATAGTCGGTTTTGGCTTAGTCTCGGCAACGCGCAGCAAGGCATCGGACGAGGTGGCCATATTGCTGCAATTCTCGCAGCCACTGGCCAGCGCTCAGGAATTCGATAAATACATCATCGTAAAAAATGAAAAGAACGAAGTCGTCAAAGGCAGTTGGGTATTAGCCGACAACAATAGCAATCTGCGGTTTCCCTATGTCGATGCCAGCCAGAATTACACCGTTATTATTCGCGCCGGCTTAATGGCTGCAGACGGTAAAACCCTGGGCAAGGAAGAAGAACGAAAAGTATTCACCGGCCCGCTGGAACCAGCCGTCGGCTTTGCATCGCAAGGCAGCGTGCTGCCGGCGAAAGAATCACGTGGCCTGCCGCTGGTATCGGTCAATGTGCCGGAAGTCGATGTCGAGTTTTATCGTGTCTATGACAAGGAAGTGGCTAATTTTCTTACCAAGTATCAACGTGGTGGTCGTCGCAGCAGCTGGGAGTTGAACGACAACCGCTATGACTACAGCGACGACGAAGACAGCGATCGCGGCGGCATTACTCGCTATGCAGAATCAGTATATTTGAATCGTTTTATTTTGGGCGGCGCGGAAAACGAACGTCAAGTCAGCTATTTACCCATCCAGAATATTGATGAACTGCAAAAGCCTGGCCTTTATTTTGCGCTGGTAAAAAAAGTTGGCAGTTTCAGTGAAAGCTATGACACCGCCGTGTTTTATGTGAGTGATATTGGTCTGCATGTACGCGCTTATAAAGATAAAATTTATGTGCATACCGCATCGCTTGAAAGTGGTGCTGCCTTGTCGGGTGTAGAAATTTCGGTGCTCACCAAAAAAGGTGAAACCACGGTCAAAGCCGAGACCGATTCCCATGGTGATGCCTTGATCGCGTACACATTGAAAACCGAAGAAGCCTTGATTGCAAAACGCTCCAGCGACATCTCGGTAATGTCGTTTAATCAACCGGCTTTAGATCTATCTGAATTCGCTGTGGCCGGCCGTAAACAAGCCTGGTTTGATGTATTTGCCTGGGCTGGCCGTGATTTGTATCGCCCAGGTGAAACCCTGCGTCTGTCTGCCTTGATGCGCAATTACGATGGCCGCACGATCAAATCGCAACCGCTTTATTTGACCTTGGTTCAACCTGATGGCCGGGCATTGATCGAAACCAAATTGGCCGAAAAACAACAGGGTTATTTTGAATGGCAGCAAGCACTTCCACCAGACGCGGCCACGGGTTTGTGGAAAGTTGAATTTCGCACTGCGCCGGGTGCCGGTGATGTTGTTGAAGGCATGCAAATTCACGTCGAAGAATTTTTGCCCGAACGCATGAAGCTTGATCTTGGCTCGGCACAAGCGGTTATCAAACCGAAGGAAGCATTGAATCTGAAAGTCGATGCCGCCTATTTATATGGCGCGCCTGCTGACGGCAATCGTTTTACTGCCCGCATGTATGTCTTGAACGAAGAACACCCGGTCGAAAAACTAAAAGATTTTTATTTTGGCGACAGCACCATTAAATATCCAAAAAACAATGATGATGTTGTCGATGAAAAACTCGACGCCAAAGGATCGTTGCTAACTGCATTGACATTGCCGGAAGAAGTAAAAGATAACGCGCCGGTATCGATCATCGTACAAGGCAGTGTTTATGAAAGCGGTGGCCGCACGGTTAGCCGTTCTTTGAAACGCACTTTGTGGCCAGCAACGAATTTAATTGGTGTGCGACCTTTGTTTGACGCTGCCGATGGTGCCGCATCCGAAAACACAGCTAGTTTTGAATTGATTCGCAGCAATGTTGCTGGTCAATTATCGGCTGCGCCGGTCACGGTAAATCTGGTTCGTGAAATCCGAGATTACCATTGGAACTACACCGACAACGGCGGTTGGGGCTATGACTTCACGTCGCGTTATCAAGTAGTACAAACTCTTAGTAGTCAAACCCTGGTTACTGGCCGGGCAAAAATTGCAGTCGATGTAGAGTGGGGCGATTATCGATTGGAAGTGACCGACAAACAAAGCGGCTTGATTACCCGTTATCCGTTTTATGCTGGTTGGCGTTGGGACGATCAGAATCGTGGTCTGGACGCACGCCCTGATAAAGTCAAAGTCGCGCTCGATAAAACGGCTTACAAAGTCGGCGACAAGCTAAAAGTGACAATCACGCCGCCACACGAAGGCCCGGGTGTATTGATTGTTGAAAGCGATCATTTGATTCACACACAAGCCATTGACGCGAAACCCGGTGCAAGTTTTGAAATTGCAGTGACCGATGAATGGCAACGCCATGACGTGTACATTACGGCGCTGGTTTTTCGTGGCGGTTCTGCGAAAGAAAAAATCACTCCGGCACGCGCTATTGGTGTTGCGCATGTGCCGATGCAAAGTGCGAATCGCGAAGTTGCCGTCACGATGACGGCACCTAAACAAACCAAACCCGAGCAGCCTTTGCCCGTTACCGTAAAAGCGCCAGCACTCGCTGGTAAAAAAGCTTGGGTAACGGTGTCGGCAGTGGATGTCGGTATTTTAAATATCACGCAATTCCCGGTGCCGGATGCCGCGGCCCATTTCTTCGCACAGCGTCGCTTCGGTGTAGAAACCTACGATATTTATGGACGTGTGATTGAAAGTTACGAAGGCAATACCGCGAAATTAAAATTCGGTGGTGACATGGCATTGGAAGCATTGCCTCAAGCACGCAGACCGACTGCTAAAGTGCTTACAGTGGATTTGTATTCGGGCCTGGTGAATTTGAATCAACGCGGCGAAGCCCTGATTAATCTTCCGCTGCCGGACTTCAATGGTGCGCTGCGTGTTTCGGCTTTGGTATTTACGGCCGATCAATACGGTAAAGCCGATAGCGAAAGTATTATTCGTGCGCCGGTACTGGCTGAAATTAGCGGGCCGCGTGCTCTAGCGCCGGGTGATCGCAGTACCATGACCATTGATGTGCAGAATTTCACCGGCAAGACTGCCAGCTTTAATGTCAGTGTCAGTGCCAGCGGCCCGGTGAATATTGATGGTGGTTCCAAGCGCATAACGCTGACACCTGAAGCCAAAAATACTTTGAGCTTTTCATTGACCGGTGGGCAGGGGAATGGCGTCGGTAAAATTACTTTGAAAGTTGAAGGTAGCGGTCATCAAGTCAATCGCGTATTCGAAATTCCGGTGCGTCCGGCATGGGGCAGTGTGGTTCGTTCAAGCCTGCAAACGCTCGCTGCAGGTGAAGGCCTGAGTTTGAATTCGGGCATTAGCGATCACTTGATGCCAAGTACCGTGAATGCAAGGTTTACTGTAAGTACGATGCCGCCGATTCCGTTTGCACAAGCGCTAAGTGATTTGCTTTCTTATCCTTATGGCTGTGCCGAGCAAACGACGACGCGCGGTTACGCTGCCTTGTTACTGGACCCGCAAACCACTGCGCGCATGGGCTTCAAAGGCATCACTGCGCAAGAACGTAAATTGCGGATGGAATTTGCGATTAGCCGATTGGCTTCCATGCAATTGAGCAATGGCCATTTCTCGTATTGGGGTGGTGGCTCGGAAGCTAATCCTATTCTTACGCCGTATATCGCCGAATTTCTGCTGGATGCACGAGACGCCGGATTCGCGGTACCAGATGCGGTCTTGAAGAAAACTTTGGAGCGCTTGAGCGAAGACATGCTCACAGGCGGCGCGCCGTTTTATTCCTACGAGCAACAGCAACATATGCGCTATGCCTATCAGGCACACAGCGCCTATGTGTTGGCACGGGTCAATCGTGCGCCTCTGGGCACGCTGCGGACCTTGTATGACAACGAGCGTACAAAATCGCTAACCGGTTTGCCCTTGTTGCATTTGGGTATTGCATTGAATTTGCAAGGTGACAAAGTGCGTGGTCAAAAAGCAATTAATGAGGCCTTTGCGAAAGTCAGCAAGCGTCCGGAGTATATGAGCGATTACGGCAGCAACTTGCGTGATGAAGCTTTTATGTTGGCGCTGGTGAAAAAGCACAATCTGAATAACCCAAGTTTTAATAAACGCTTATTGAAATTGTCACAGGATTTGCAAAATTTAACGAGCAATAACCGCTATTATTATTTGAGTACCCAAGAGCAAATTGGTTTGGCGAAACTTGGCAAAGCGATTGCCGTTGGCAAAGACAGCGTGTTTTCGGGTAGTTTGCAAACTGGTGCAGATAAAGTCGTGCTGACGCCTGACAGCATTGTTAGTCGTAACTTTACTCAAGCCGATCTTGCCAAAGGTGTCCGTTTTGAACCGGCTGAAAAAGTTAGCCTTTACGCCACGGTTGATATAGCCGGTATTCCGAAAGTAGCACCAGCGGCCAATGATAAATACATCAAAGTGACCCGTCATTACTACACGCCGGATGGCAAACTATGGAAAGGCGGCAGCTTGCGCGAAGGCGAAATTTTGTTAGTGCTAGTTAAATTGCAGGCCAATCAAAGTATTAACGATGCCTTGCTGGTCGATTTGTTGCCAGCGGGTCTCGAAGTAGAAAATTTGAACCTAGCCAAAGACGATCAATGGAAAGATGTTGAAATTGACGGCGTCAATATGCAGGAACGTACCGATGCTGCGACTATCGTGAACGAAGAGTTTCGCGATGATCGTTATGTCGCTGCCATCAAACTGTATAGCGGACAATATGCAAAATTATTTTACATTGTTCGCGCTGTAACACCGGGCACCTACACCGTGCCGCCACCGCAGGTTGAAGATATGTATCGCCCTACGATTCGTGGTGTTGGCGTCGCATTCCCGACCAGTATTACGGTGGTTCAGCCGAAATAATTTTGTGCTATCGGAATCAATCAATAACAGTGGCAAACAGAAGCGGTGGCGAATATTCGCCATCGCTTTGCTTTGCGTCATGCTTGCAGCCAGTATTCTGGATTCTTGTTATCCATTACCGCTGCCATCACAAAATAACGCCAGTGTTCTGGTCACCGCGCTTGATGGCAGACCTCTACGCGCATTTGCCAGCGAAAATGGTGTCTGGCGTTATCCGGTAAAAGCCGAAGACGTTTCACCCTTGTATCTTGAAGCACTCATCGGATATGAAGATCGCTATTTTTATTATCACGCAGGGGTTAATCCGATTGCCATTGCACGTGCCGCGAGCCAGGGGTTTCGTAATGGCCGCATTGTTTCCGGTGGCTCGACCATTACCATGCAAGTGGCAAGAATTCTGGAACCGCATCCACGCACAATATTCGGAAAAATCCGACAAATACTGCGTGCCTTTCAGCTGGAATGGCATCTGTCAAAAACCGAAATTCTTGAAATTTATTTAAGTCGTGCGCCGTTCGGCGGCACGATTGAGGGCGTTGAGGCTGCGAGTTGGGCGTATCTAGGGAAGTCCTCAAAACAGCTGTCGCATTCCGAAGCGGCATTGCTGGCGGTGCTTCCACAAACACCTAGCCGTTTGCGACCGGACAGAAATCCGGAAGCCGCACGTAAAGCTCGCGACAAGGTTTTAAAGCGGCTGGCGGAAAATAATATCTGGTCGAGTATTCCTATTGCCGAAGCAAAGCAGGAACCAGTCGTCACCCGAAGTTTGCGGATTCCCATGAGTGCCGCTTTATTGGCACAGCGATTGCGCAATGCCAATCCATCAAAGAATAAAATTGAAAGTACGATTGACGCCGATCTGCAAAGCTTGCTCGAAGAAAGATTGAAAAGTTATTTTTCGCAATTACCCGAACGTAGTTCGGCAGCCTTGCTGGTGGTCGATAACCAAACCCTTGAAGCCCGCGCTTATGTGGGTTCACTGAGTTTCGGCGATGAAAAAACTTTGGGCCATATTGATATGGTGCAAGCTTTGCGTTCGCCCGGTTCTACGCTCAAACCTTTTTTATATGGCCTGGCGATGGATGACGGCTTGATTCATACCGAGAGTTTACTGGTGGATGCACCACAGGATTTTGGTGACTATCGTCCGGCCAATTTTGATCCGATTTATCATGGTCCGGTATCGGCCAGCGAAGCCCTGCAATTATCACTGAATGTGCCCGCCGTCGATTTGCTCGATAGAGTCGGCTCCGAAAGATTTGCAGCACGTCTCGCCAATGCGGGCCTGCCCATGCGCATGCCGGAAGGCGCCAAGCCTAATCTCTCGATTATTCTCGGTGGCACCGGCGTTAAATTGGAGGAGTTGGTAGGTGCCTTCGCTGCCTTTAATCGGGCAGGTGTCGCGGGACGCGTGCGTTACGCTAAACAAGCAGCGCATAGAGACAGACAGATTTTATCGCCCGGTGCGGCCTGGATGATTCGTGAAATTCTTGAAACCCATAAAAGTAATACCCAGAACGACGATATTCTTGATACCAGTCAACGCAAACGGGTCGCCTGGAAAACCGGCACCAGTTATGGTTTTCGTGATGCTTGGGCATTAGGTACCACGCCGCAATATACCGTTGGTGTTTGGGTCGGACGACCTGACGGCACGCCGATGCCCGGGCAATATGGCGCGATTACGGCATTGCCGTTGATGTATGAAGTTTTCGATAGTTTGCCTAGGCCCGATCATGTCGTGCTGCGCACGGAAATGCCGAAAGATGTAAAAGCCATCGACATTTGCTGGCCATTGGGTCGCAGCATACAAGAAACCGAAGCCGGGCTTTGTCATCGTCAACGCAAAGGTTTTGCCTTGATAAACAGCGTGCCGCCGACCTGGCCAGATCGCGATGCTCGTGTCTGGAATGCCGGACTACTGGAACTGCAAATAGACGCACAGACAGGATTGCGTTTAAGCACGGATTGCACGCAAACACATACTCAAAAAACTTTGCATATTGCCCGCTGGCCCAGTTTAACGACGCCATGGTTACCGATAAGTATTCGCGACAAAACCCGGATTCCTGCATTGGCAGCCGATTGCACTGAAGACACTCTGGCTTCCATGGAAACCCTGCAAATTGACGGGCCTGCTGAAAAATCGACACTGGCACGCGCACCCAATTCAACGCAGCCGATCAGTGCAGAGTTCCGTGCTCTGGGCACGCAGCAAAAAGTGAAGTGGTTGGTCAACGGCCAATGGGTAGCTGACACCCAGGCGGGCCAAAAATTATTGATGAAATTTGATAGCGCCGGTATGCAGCGTATTACCGCATTGACCGATGCAGGTGCGTGGGATGAGATGAGTTTGTATGTCCTGAAATAAACTCAATTGCATCGTTCAAATGTTTACGTAGGAGGCCGCTTGCGGGCGACGGAATCGGTCGGGCCCAAGGGCCCTCCTACAAAAAAAGACGACCGAAGTCGTCTTTTTTATTTTGTTATTGAAAAATAATTTATTGACGTAATGTCACTTTATTATTTTTAATTTTTACACGACTACCGACTTGAATTCTACCGATGCTGCCTTGGTCGATAACCCGAGTTGAGCCATTATCCATTTTCACGGTAATTTCATAATCGGTACGGTCATTATTTTCTGCAATCTTTTTACCGGCATAAGCTCCACCGACAACACCTGCAACTGTGGCCACTTTTTTACCGTCACCGCTACCGATTTGATTGCCCACTAAACCGCCGACCAAGCCACCAACAATCGCGCCGCCAGTACTTGAGCGTCTTTCTTTATAGCTCTCGATTTTCTTGACTACACCGCAACGTTGGCAGCCGGAGTAGTTATCAGCGAGAGCGGGTTGCGATAAACCCAAAAATGCAAAAGTAGCAAAAGCGATAGCAAATAGAGTTTTCATAATTAGTGCTCCTTTGAATGTGTGGGCAGTCTAGCCAAACGATTATGAACAGCAGCAAACCTGGTGAGGTTTTACCCAAAAAAAGGACAGCCTGGGCTGTCCTTTCTGAATCATCATTTATTTTTTACTGAGGCAGCTCTTATTGATTATTCAACTGCCATTCCTGCGTAGGCGGCAACCCAGTGACTTCAAGCTTTCTGGATTGACCAGCTTCGCTGTAGAAAAGCACTTCCGCCTACGCGGGAACGAAAATTAATCAGGGGTTTCTTAGCTTAATTGTTCCAGAACATGATCAGCCGCCGACACTTTGAACTCGCCGGGTGCTTCAACAAAAACATTCTTCACAATACCGTTTTCTGCATACAAGGCAAAGCGCTTTGCACGAAGGCCCATGCCGAATGCGGTAGCGTCTAATTCCAGACCCATTGCCTTGGTGAATTCGCCATTGCCATCAGCCAACATGTGAAGGCTTTCCGGCACTTCTTGGTTTTTTGCCCAAGCGCCCATCACGAATGCATCGTTTACCGATAAGCAGGCAACTTCAATTCCGTGTTTGGCAAACTCATCCATTTTGGCAACATAGCCGGGTAAATGTTTTGCCGAACAGGTCGGAGTAAATGCTCCGGGTACGGCAAATAACACGACTTTCTTGTTATCAAATAATTCGTTGGTGGTAATGGCCTGGACGCCGTCTTTCAGGTAGTTCAAGGTGGCTGTTGGAAGTTTGTCACCGACTTGTATGCTCATAGAATTCCTTGGTTAATTTTTTTTCATATCATAAAGATTTGCACTACATTTTAATGTGAGGACTTGTAAGCATTTCTGTTACGCCCATAATCACACCCTTAACATATGGGTTTGGCCGAGATGGAATTCAAGGATTATTACGAAATATTGGGAGTGGAGGCCAGCGCAGGCGAGGCCGAGCTCAAAACAGCTTATCGCAGGCTAGCGCGAAAATTCCACCCCGACGTCAGCAAAGAGAAAGGCGCGGAAGAGCGCTTTAAGTCAATCAACGAGGCCTACGAGGTCCTTCGTGATAAAGAAAAGCGCAAAGAATACGACCAATTACGGGCGCGGGGTTATCGATCAGGGCAAGAGTACCAGCCGCCCTCGGGGCCGGGTGGTGGCGGATTTCATCAAGGCTTTGGCGGCGATGCACAGAACGGGGATTTCAGCGACTTTTTTGAATCCTTGTTTGGTGGCCGATCAAGAGCTTCACAGCAGCCACTTGGTGATACTCGTGCCAAGGTGGCGATTCCACTCGAGATTGCTTTTTCTGGCGGACAGCAGCGCTTCACGGTCGATGGTCGAACACTTGAAGTGAAAATTCCAGTCGGCATAAAACCCGGGCAGGTTATCCGCTTGGCCGGGCAGGGTAGAAGTAGCGGTGCACGTAAAAGTGATTTATTGCTGGAAATCGATTATCGCCCGCATGCCGATTTTGAAGTCGATGATCGCAATATTCTCTACACGCTGAGCCTTGCGCCCTGGGAAGCAGCCTTGGGCACCACAGCGACAGTGCCAACACTGGGCGGCTCGGTCGAACTTAAAATTCCGGCGGATTCGGAAGCCGGAAAAAAATTACGTTTACGTGGACGCGGATTGCCGGGCAAACCCAATGCCGGCGATCAAATTGTTGAAATAGAAATTCGGGCGCCCAAGGCGGAGACCGAGGTACAAAAAGATTTCTATAAAAAAATGGCCGAAGTATTCTCCGGCCAATAAAAAAAGAGCGGGCTTACCCGCTCTTTTCAAAAAATAAATTCAATTAACCGGTAACAAGTAGTTTGTTAATGACGGCTACCAATTCGGCTTCATTGAAAGGTTTGGTTATATAGGCTTTGGCGCCTTGGCGCATGCCCCAGACCTTGTCGGTTTCCTGATCTTTGGTTGTGACCAAAACGATGGGGATATGCGATGTTGTGGCTTCTTTTGAAATGGCGCGTGTTGCCTGAAAACCATTGAGGTTTGGCATGACCACGTCCATCAAAATCAAATCTGGAACATTGGCCTTGGCGACTTCAACACCTTGAGCTCCATCTTCTGCGCTGAGCGCTTCATGGCCCAATTTTTCTACAATGCGCTTCATACCCATCAATTGGGACGGTGAATCATCAACAATCAAGATACGTGCCATTTAGTACTCTCCAAGGATTGTTGTGATTGTAAGCCTGTCCGGGGTGTTTTGCGCAAGAGATTCATCACAATTTAACGATAGTACGACCAAATGAGCCACCTGCAAGCATGTTGCTGAATACTTCAGGTAATTGGGCAAGCGCAATTTCACGCGTGCAGATCGAGCTTAAATGCGCAGGCTTCCAGTTATTGGCCAGTTTGAGCCAGATATCGTCGCGAATAGTGCGAGCTGTGCCAGCCGAAGCAATGCCCAGCAGCGACACGCCACGAATGATAAAAGGCATCACCGTGGTCGGTAATTCGTGACTGGCGACCAAGCCTGCGCTGGCAACATTGCCATAGGGCGCGGTTTGCGCCAAAAGCCCGGTAAGGGTAGTGCCACCAACATTGTCTAAAGCACCGCCGAATTTCGCGGTATCCATCGGTTTTGCGGTGATGGCGGCTTCACGCGCTAATACTCGGCTTGCACCAATGGTTTTGAGAAAATCGCCATGCTGCGGTTTTCCGCTAAGCGCATGCACCTCAAAACCGGCCCGGCTGAAAATATCGACAGCTAGCATCCCGACACCACCGGTTGCACCGGTAATGGCAATCGGACCGAGTTCAGGTTTTTGATTGTTTTGTAACATTCGATACAGCGCGAGTGCGGCTGTAAAACCAGCCGTGCCTAAAATCATGCTTTCGCGCAGAGAAAGGCCGCTCGGTAATTTTACTGCCCATTTGGATTCAAGACGCGCGTATTCGGAATAACCGCCATCACGGGTTTCGGATAAACCACAGCCCGTGCAGAGAACTTCATCGCCCACTTTGAAATTAATATCGCTTGATTCAATCACCGTGCCAGCCACATCAATGCCGCCATTGAGCGGAAATTGCCGCAGAATTTTTCCTTGCCCGGTTCCGGCTAATGCATCTTTGTAATTGACGCTGCTGTAAGCGGTTTTGATAATGATTTCGCCGGGGGATAAATCAGCAAGCGAAATTTCTTCAATGCCGGAACGATAACCGCCATCGGCATCGTTGCGAATGCGAAAGGAACTGAAGCGGGAACAATCAGACATCGTCACTTACTCCCGGATGTTTTGCTGCTTGGTTCAAAGGACTTTTTGCTGTCTTGACGGTCCAGTAGCGATATCTTCCTGCCTTCGACTTTCCAGGTGATCCCATTGTTTACGGTAATGACGAAGATCGGCTTCCTGTACTGCAGGCTCATAAACACATGCATTTCTGTCGGCGTGTCCGAGGTTATGTGACTGATCATGAGTGCTGACATACTCTTGTCTGCGATGGCAGCATTATCATTATTAATACAGCTTTTGGTTTGGGAATACTGGCTGATTATTTGCTTACCGTCTTCGCTGACACGGATTAAATGGTGCCCACCCATCGGGGCTAGCTTGTCCGTCCATGGTGAGAATAGATAAACCCTGATTTCTTTCTTGTCTTCATAGGTGAACGGAATAACGACGGAATTAAACGGGCCCGTGCAGTTCAACAGTTGCTTGGACTTTGCTAGGTCAAGCGCACTTAACATGGCCAGATCGTCTTTGGATGCTGGAGCCAGTTCTTTTAGGATTTCATTGTTAATCGCTTTTACTTTGCTTACATCGAGATCTGCTTGGGCAAATACAAATATTTTTTCGTCTTTCTGGACGAAATAGCGGATATTGATTACATTCCCCATGTCGTTTGTCAGCCAGCCCCGCATTTTCCCCTGAATTTTATTTTCATCGAATGCACCGGCTGCTTTCAATGAATCGGTAGTAAGCCATGCTGCAATGTCATGCATGCGAAGCATACTTCCGAATAATTGTGACATCGCAACACTCTCTTGCAGATCCTCAGGAATATTGCAGGCAATACGACGGCTCTCATCGTCCGCTTCCTTAGGCATTGCCTCTGCACGAGCACAGTCTTTCAGTTCAGGCTGTTGCACTTTGGCGAATGCAAAGGAAGAAGAAAGTAGGAATGTTGCCAGTAAGAAAAGTATTTTGTTCATGGAAACCATCCAAGGATATTTATAAAAAAGGCCTGCATGGTATGCAGGCCTTGAATTTGAAAGCGGGGAATGATCAATTCGCCTTATGAATCGCACGCTTATCAACCGCAAGTGCAGCTTCATGCACGGCTTCCGAAAGCGATGGATGCGCGTGGCAGATGCGGGCGAGGTCTTCGGCCGAGCCGTTGAATTCCATCGCAACCACACCTTCATGCACGAGTTCGGAAACATTTGGTCCGCATAAATGCAGGCCAAGAATGCGATCAGTGTGTGCATCGGCAATGACTTTCACCAAACCGGCCGGTTCATTCATCGCAACGGCGCGGCCGACTGCAGCAAACGGAAAGGTGCCGACTTTGTATTCGATACCCGCATCTTTGCATTCTTTTTCAGTTTTACCGACCCATGCAATTTCTGGCTCGGTATAGATTACCCAAGGCACGGTGTCGAGATTTACATGGCCGGGCAGCCCAGCAATGATTTCGGCAACAGCGATGCCTTCTTCACTGGCTTTGTGAGCGAGCATTGGACCGCGAACGCAGTCACCAATGGCATAAATATTTTCTGCACCGGTATAACAATGCTCATCAACAATAATGCGACCGCGCTCATCGAGCTGCACGCCGGTGCCTTCTGCCAGCAAACCTTGCGTAGCGGCGCGACGACCAACGGCAACGAGTAATTTATCGCAGACTAAAACCTGCTCGCCGCTGGCATCGTTGTAAGTCAAATGCACTTCATTATTCTTGATTTCGGTTTTTGTGCATTTAGCGCCGAGGCGAATATCCAAACCCTGTTTTTTGAATTCTTTGAAAGCGGCTTTGGAAATATCGGTATCAACTACCGCCAGGAAATCCGGCAAGCCCTCAACAATTGTGACCTGCGAGCCAAGACGCGACCAGACGCTGCCAAGTTCAAGGCCAATAACGCCAGCGCCAATCACGCCGAGGCGTTTTGGCACCGAGGTTTCATCCAGGCCACCGGCATTATCAAGAATAAATTGTTTGTCGTATTTTGCGAACGGTAATTCGATTGGCACCGAACCTGCAGCGATAATCACGTGTTTGGCCGTAATCTCCGCGACCGAGCCATCGTGGCCTTTTACCGAAATAACCCGATTGGCTTTCAAGGTGGCAAAGCCGGCGATTGGAGTGACTTTATTGGCTTTGAAAAGCTGAGTGATGCCACCGGTAAATTGCTTGACGATTTTGTCCTTGCGCTCGATCATTTTGCCGATATCGATTTTGGCGTTGTCGGCAGTAATTCCATGCACGGCAAAGTTGTGCGTCAGATTATGAAATTGGCGGGAAGAATCCAGTAAAGCCTTCGACGGAATGCAACCGACATTCAAACAGGTACCACCGAGCGCCGGCTTGCCGTCTTTGCCGATAAAGGCATCGACGCAGGCGGTTTTCAGCCCCAGTTGTGCTGCGCGAATCGCGGCAACATAACCACCGGGACCAGCACCAATTATTACAACATCGAATTGTTCGCTCATTTTTTTTCTCGAGAGACGTTAGACGGGAGGGAGAGACTAAAAAGTAAAGTGGCAAGACTGAACACAGCGGAATTAAATATATTGGGGCTAATTCAAATTTCCCAACTTCTGCTTTCCCGCCTCCCGTCTCCCACTTCTCGTCTCTCGCGTTACAGACCCAGCAACATACGGTGCGGGTTTTCCAATTGGTTTTTGATATCGACCAGGAACAACACGGCATCTTTGCCATCGATGATGCGGTGGTCGTAGCTCAATGCGATATACATCATCGGTGCAATCACGACTTGGCCATTTTCTGCAATCGGACGTTCTTTAATAGCATGCATACCCAGAATGGCCGATTGCGGCGGATTAACGATAGGCGTAGACATCAACGAACCAAATGTACCGCCATTGGTAATGGTGAAAGTGCCGCCTTGCAAGTCTTCCAGCTTCAAGCCGCCTTCGCGAGCTGCTTTTGCATAGCCGGCAATCGCATTTTCAATTTCAGCGAAGCCCATGTTTTCAACATTGCGCAGTACCGGTGTGACCAAACCTTTTTCAGTCGCAACGGCAATCGAGATGTCGGCAAAGCCATGATAAATAACATCGGTGCCATCGACCGATGAATTGACCACCGTATATTTTTGCAGGGCATTCGCAGCGGCTTTGGCGAAGAAGCTCATAAAGCCCAACTTGATGCCATGGGTTTTTTCAAATGGTTCACCCAGTTCTTTACGCATTGCCATTACTTTGCTCAAGTTCACTTCATTGAAAGATGTGAGCATGGCAATGGAGTTTTTCGATTGCATCATGCGCTCGGCAATGCGCTGGCGAATGCGAGTCATCGGAACACGTTGCTCAGGACGCGCTCCACCGCCGCCTTTAATATGATTGACTAAATCTTCTTTAGTCACCATGCCGCGACGACCCGTACCCGAGACATCGGAAGGATTAATATTATTGCTTTCCGCCACAAAACGACCCGCCGGCGATAAGCCACTAGTGTCTGCTTTAGCTTCCGTAGGAGCGCCTTTAGGCGCGACCGATGCGGTAGGAGCGACGGAAGTCGCGACAGCTGCTGCAGGGGCAGGCGCAGCAGCCACCACACCCGCTTCAACAATCCCAATCACCTGCTGACTATTGACGGTATCGCCAACATTGAATTTGATTTCTTTCAGAATGCCATCAACGGTGGAGGGTACTTCCAGCACCACTTTATCGGTTTCAAGATCCACCAGATTTTCATCGCGACGAACCGTGTCGCCGACTTTTTTATGCCAGGTGGCAATGGTAGCGTCGGAAACCGATTCAGGTAAAACCGGGACTTTGATTTCAATACTCATGGTGTGTCCTATACGGGATTCGTAAAATTTAAAAATTATTCGGCTGTCTGAGTGACAGGCGGGTTGATTAAGGCGTCTTCAATCAAGCGAGTGAGCTCGGCTAAATGCGTATTGCTATGACCGCAGGCGGGCGCAGCAGAACGCGCTCGACCGGCATAACTCAGGCTTTGTCCTGTGCCTAGACATGCATTGAGATGATGCTGAATTTGATACCAAGCGCCCTGATTTTGTGGTTCTTCTTGGCACCAGACGATCTCTTTCACATGAGCAAAACGTGCGAGTTCGGCCGCCAATTCTGGACGCGGGAATGGATACAGTTGTTCAATGCGAACCACTGCAACATTTTTTATATTTTTGGTTTGTATTGCCTCGATCAAATCGTAATAAACCTTGCCGCCGCAAACCACTACGCGTTTGGCTTGCAGTGCATCGGTGCATTGACTGTCTTTGATTAAATTCTGGAATTCGCCATTGGCTAAATCATCTAAAGTTGATACCGACAATTTATGGCGCAGCATCGATTTTGGTGTCATCACTACCAGCGGCTTGCGGGTGGCACGCAGCATTTGACGGCGCAGCATATGGAACATTTGTGCAGGCGAGGTTGGCGTGCACACTTGAATATTATTCAGCGCGCAAAGCTGCAAGAAGCGCTCAAGACGTGCCGAGCTGTGTTCCGGACCTTGGCCTTCGTAACCATGCGGCAGGAACAAAGCCAAGCCGCATAAACGACCCCATTTCGATTCACCCGAACAAATAAATTGATCGATAACCACTTGGGCGCCGTTGGCGAAATCGCCGAACTGGCCTTCCCAAATATTCAGTGTCATCGGTTCTGCAGTGGAATAACCAAACTCGAAACCCATCACGGCTTCTTCGGATAATAGCGAATCAATAATGACCGCGTGTTCGGGGTTTTGTACCAACTCACGCAAAGGCATGACGGCCTCACCCGTGACTTGGTCGTGCAAAACCGCATGGCGATGGAAGAAAGTGCCGCGACCGGAATCTTGACCGACCAGACGCAGTTTATAGCCTTCTTGCAGCAAGCTCGCATAGGCCAGATTTTCTGCAAAGCCCCAGTCCATGGCCAGTTCGCCAGCCACCATTTTGTTGCGATCTTCGTAAATTTTTGCGACCCGCGGATGCAACTTAAGCGTGTCGGGAATGGTATTGATTTTTTTCGCGAGTGCATCAAGCGCAAAACGCGGCAAACCGGTTTTGACAACATCCGATAATTTACCGCTTAACCACGGGCTCCAATCCACATTGGCCACATCTTTATCTGCTTGCGCCAATTCGGTAGTGACATCGCCGTTGTCGAGCTTATTGCGATAATTATCGACTAGCGCTTTGCTTTCATCGCCGGTGAGCACGGCTTGCGCTATCAAGGCATCGGAATACATTTCGCGAGTGGTTTTGCGCGCACGAATATTTTGATACATCAATGGCTGCGTGGCTGCGGGCTCGTCGGCTTCGTTGTGGCCGTGACGGCGGTAGCAGACCAGATCAAGCACGATGTCGCGATTGAAAGTGCGGCGGAATTCAAGCGCGAGTTTTGCGCAAAAAGTGACCGCTTCCGGGTCATCGCCATTCACGTGTAACACCGGTGCGCCGATAATTTTTGCCGGGTCCGTGCAGTACAAAGTCGAGCGTGCGTCGTCAACTCGGCTGGTGGTGAAGCCGACCTGGTTATTGATAACAATATGTACGGTGCCGCCGACTTTGAAGCCGCGGGCCTGCGACATCTGGAATAATTCCATGATGACGCCTTGACCAGCGAATGCGGCATCGCCGTGAATTAATATCGGTAATACTTTTTCGCCTTTGGCGTCTTCGCGACGCATTTGGCGTGCGCGCACCGAACCGGCCACGACTGGATTGACGATTTCAAGATGCGAAGGATTAAACGCGAGCGCCAAATGCACGGCGCCACCCGGCGTTGCCACATCAGCTGAAAAACCCATATGGTATTTAACATCGCCCGAATGTGCGGGGTCGTCGATATGATCGAACTTGCCTTCAAACTCCGCGAATAATTTTTGTGCCGGTTTGCCAAGCGTATTCACTAATACATTTAGACGGCCGCGATGCGCCATGCCGATGACAACGTCTTTTACGCCAGCTGAGCCCGCTTCGCGAATAACGGTGTCCATCATGGGTATCAATGAATCGCCGCCTTCTAGGGAAAAGCGTTTTTGCCCCACGTATTTTGTGCCCAGATAACGCTCTAAACCTTCGGCCGCCGTCAGACGTTCAAGAATGCGTTTCTTTTCGTCTTGGGCAAAGGCAAATACGCCGGCAACGCCTTCAAGTTTTTGTTGCATCCAACGCCGTTGCGCGGCATCGGAAATATGCATGAACTCGGCGCCGATCGAGCTTGAGTAGGTTGCCGTAAGCTTGCTGATCAGGTCACGTAATTTATATTTTTCGGCGCCGAAATAACTGGCTACTGCGTATTCAGTATCAAGATCAGATGGGCTTAGACCGTGAAATGTCAGGCCTAGGTCCGGCGCTTCTTGTAGCGGCATCATGGCCAAGGGGTCGAGCTTGGCGCTCAAATGTCCGCGTGAACGAAATGCGGTAACTAATTTGCCAACGGCAGTTTGCTTGCGAGCGCCTTCTTCATCGACCGAGCCGCCGCCGGTTTGATGTTTGGCTTGAGCCGCGGCGCGCTGAACTTGCGCCATAACGGCCGAATGCGGCACGTCACCAGCTTCGCGGCCTTTGAAGGCATCGAAATAGGACTTCCATTTGGCGCCAACGCTGTCGGCATCGAGCAAATACTGCTCGTAGAGGTCTTCGATAAAGGCGGCATTGCCACCTGATAGTTGAGAGGATTGGGCAAACTGTTTTAACAAACTATCCATCAGAGGATCCACGTTCCTGGCTGGGCCCGCATCATATGCGGCTAAGTGATTGTTGTGATTAGGGTTGTGCTGAGTGCCCAAGCCCTAGGCAAGAGTGCAAATTATAGCCTGAGCGATGATTGTTGTGTAGGAGCGCCTTAAGGCGCGAAAGGTTTGCGATAACCTCACCGTAGGAGCGAGCTCTGCTCGCGAAAAATCTGCGACGAGGTATTTCGCGAGCAGAGCTCGCTCATAACGTTCAATAGGGTCGCAGACCATTCGCGGCTGACACCGCTCCTACAAGCCCAACGCCCGAAATTCCGTGCAGGGGCGGCTACGTTCCCAAACGCGTGAGAAATGATCGATGAGTTGTTTGTTACGCGCCGGCAGAGCGGGACTCCAATCGCCTTCATAGCGGCCATCGAGCAGACGGAAACAATAGGCTTCACGGTCGCTGGCAATAAAGGCGGATGGATATTGCAGATCTTCGGGGTCAATGGGCGTACGAAATTGAAACACGCTCGATAAGCGTTGCGATAAACCCAGCAGTGGATGCGGTTGGCTGCGCGCTGCCAGGGGATCTTGCACCAGAATGCGCGCCAGCCCGCCACGACTCTTTATTCCGAACTGTTTTAGTGCCTCAACAATGTCGGTTTGGGCATACAGGCTGTGTTCCAAATCGCGGCTGTAAATCCACAGACCGCGTTTGGCGCTGGCAATCACTTGCAAAGTGGCTTCTTGCAATTGGGACGAAGTATCAAAATCTTGCATGCGCGCCGACATGCTTTTACCCGGTGGGCGTTTTGCGAGCTCGAAGGGTTCAAGCGTCAGCTTCATTTTGCGATGCTGGATGCCGGCTTCTTCAAACTGCTCGCCAAAGGTAACAAAGCCGTATTTCTCGTAAAATCCAATCGCCGATACTTGTGAATTCAAGCTAACTTCTGGCCAATCTAGTTCTCGGGCTTTATCTAAGAGGGCTTGCAGCAGAGCAGCACCCACATTTTTTCCGCGCCATTCTTTTAGCACAGCCATTCGACCAATTTTATATTCTGGTGTCAGGCGACCAGTACCAATGGGCTTGTGCGCGACATCACGGGCAATAACGTGGTGGCAAAGTGGATCGAGCGTATCCCATTCTTCTTCGATCGGCACATTTTGCTCGATAACAAAAACAGGTTCGCGAACGGCACGCAGGTCTTTGAAATCGACCCGATAGTCGGCGGGTTCAACACGGAAGTCGGAGATGGTCATGGCAAAGTTGCTCACTGTGTTTAGTGCAATCGCAGTTTACCCAAAATTCTCGTGGGAGTGGCCGTAAGGCCCGAAGCTCTGGATGTCACTGCAACAATCGGGCCTTACGGCCACTCCCACGTTATGTTTTACTTCTGTAGCACTAGGTAGCCACGCTCAATCAATTCAAAAATCAGCCCGCGTTCTGATAGAGGAATGTCTGCAAATTTAACTGCGTCGATGCTTTCGGCACGAGCAAGTTGCGATGCCACTGCTTGCGTTGTCGAAAAACTATTTCCCTGCACAAATAAAACCGCCTCGCGGCCTTCTTTGCACCAGGCCCAGCGCGCAAAAGGATGCGGTTCAAGCACAGCGCCTTTACTTAATTGTTCCAACACTTTTTCGGGTTTCGGTGTTTTCGGCGGCGCCGAAATTTCCATGGAATTACGGTACGTGGTAACAAATCGCCCGAAGAATAATGCAGCGGCCGCTTTCGAGTCAGGCACGTGTTGTTTAAAAATATCCAGCACACGCTCGCAAGTGGCGGCATCAATTTCGCCGCTATCTTTTGCGGCCGTCAGGTTGGCATCCTTGTAACGAACATCTTCGCTCACCCGTTCAAACAAGCCATCGGCCCAGTCGTTCAATAGTTCAGCGTGCGAAGGCGCCCGCATACCGAGCGAAAAAGTCATGCAGGCATCAACGGCTTCACCATGATGCGGCACGCCCGGCGGCAAGTACAGCATGTCGCCGGCTTGCAAAGTCCAGGCAATCGACGCGGTGAAATTTTCCAATAATTTTAATTCAGCATTTTTACGGAAAGTCTTGTCGGCATTGGCATCGGTATCAATTTCCCAGCGACGCTGGCCATGTGCCTGCAATAAAAATACATCGTATTGATCCACATGCGGGCCGACCGAGCCACCGGGTGCGGCAAAACTTATCATCACGTCATCAACGCGCCAGCGTGGCAGAAAATCAAAGGCAGAAATTAATTGGCGAACATCGCCGTCCCACTTATCCATGTCCTGCACTAACAAAGTCCAGTCTTTTTTTCCCAGTTTGGGAAACAGGGATTCTTTGAATGGGCCGGTTTCAATAGAGTAATGATCTTTTTTCCGATCATGTTTGATCAAGCGGGCAAGCACGCCTTCTTCGCAGGCAATACCAGCTAAATCTTCCGGACTCAGCGGTGCCTGATAATCAGCAAATGCCTGGCGAATAAGCAGGGGCTTTTTCTGCCAATAATCACGCAGAAATTCTGCCGCCGACATGCCGAGAAAATGTTTTTTGCTGGAGCTGACTTCGATCATTTTTTAGGGGCTTGGGGTTGGGGGCTTGGGGCTAATTTCTAATGGTTGGAGGGCCTTCTAGGCCCGACTTGGTGTGCGGTCGGG
>JAYSXB010000179.1:0-10040 GCA_043717775.1 Arenimonas sp. | reverse complement strand
GGCGAACAAATGCAGTTTGCCGCCATCAACGAAGCGCATCGTAATTTTATTGGCGTCGAAGTCCACGGCCCCGGCGTTGGTCGCTTATTGAATGGATTAGCGGAAGACAAATCACGCAACGTCCGGGTGTATCAACACGATGCGGTGGAAGTACTTAAACATGAAATTGCTGATGCGACACTTTCAGAAGTCCGGATTTATTTTCCCGACCCCTGGCATAAAAAAAAGCATAACAAACGTCGTCTGATCCAGAGTGATTTTGTCCAGCTGCTATCTCAAAAAATGAAACCCGGTGGCTTGCTGCATTTGGCTACCGACTGGGAAAATTATGCCGAGCACATGTGGGATGTTTGCGATATCGAACCGCAGCTTGAAAATCAAAACGGCATCCGTGGTTTTACAGCACGCCCTGAATGGCGGCGTCAAACCCATTTTGAAACTCGCGGCCTGAAGCTGGGCCACGGTGTTTGGGATTTGCTTTACACGAAACGCTAGGAGATTTGTTCACGCACATGGATAGCAGCATCACACCACTGACTGGCGAAATGGTTTTGGTACTTGGCTTGGCAGCCTTTGTGATGACAATGTTCGTGTTTGAACGTATTCGCGGCGACCTCACTGCGCTTGTCGTGCTGGTGATTCTTGGCGCCAGTAATCTTGTGCCCTCGGGCGAATTATTTTTAGGGCTTTCCAGTAATGCCGTGATCAGCATTATTGCTTCGATGATATTAAGTGCCGGCCTTGAACGTACCGGCGCCTTGAATCGCCTGGCGGGTTGGCTTTTACGACGCTCCGACGGCAAGGAAGAACGTCTGATTTTATTTAACTCCGCTGCCGCCGGTTTGATTTCAGGCTTTATGCAAAACCCATCGGTCACGGCCTTGTTTTTGCCGGTTGCTTCGCGCTTGTCGGCTCGGACCGGCATTGTGCTTTCGCGTCTGCTAATTCCCATGGCATCGGCCATTATTTTAGGCAGCGGCCTTACCATGATCGGTAGCTCGCCATTAATCATGTTGAACGATTTGCTCTTATCGGCGAATGGCCGCATGCCGTCCGGCGTTGCTTTATTAACGCCCTTGCCGATGTTTTCGCCCTTGCCGATTGGCGCCTTGTTATTGGTGGCAGGCCTGATTTATTTTTATACGCGCGGCAAAAAATGGCTGCGAGACGATGAAGACAAAGGCGTGATGCCCAGTACGCCGGAAAGTTATTTTGCAAAAGCCTATGGCATTGAAGGCGATGTCTTTGAACTCACACTCACTGCCGAAAGTCCGCTCGTTGGCATGCCGGTAGGTGAAGCCGAAGCGCAGGCGGGTGCGCCTTTATTACTAGCTTTGCAAACAGGCAATGAAGCACGTCTGGCGCCGCCTGCCGATACCGTATTATGGGTTGGCACTGTTTTGGGTGTTATGGGTGAGCGTGAAAAAGTTCAGGCCTATGCAAAAGCACAACAGTTAAAGTTTTCTGTTCGCCTGCGCGTGCTGGGGGATTTATTTAATCCATCCCATGCCGGTATTTCTGAAGCCGTCATTCCACCGGCATCGTATTTTATCGGGCGCACGCAAGCACAACTAAGATTACGCAAACGCTTTGGTATTAGTCTGCTCGCGATTCAACGTGGCAAAGAAGTATTTCGCAACGATATCCGCCAACTGCAAATTCGCGCTGGCGACATGCTGGTATTTCACAGTATCTGGAAAGATCTGGCGCAAGCCAGTGGATCACGTGATTTTGTGGTGGTGACCGATTATCCAAAAGATGAAAATCGCCCGCATAAAATTAATTGGGCGATCGGTATTTTTACCGTCAGCATGTTGTTGGCACTCACGGCCGTTGCACCGTTACCCATCACGCTTATGGCCGGTGCTGCCACCATGATATTGAGCGGCGTATTAAATATGGACGAGGCCTATGCCGCCATTAGTTGGAAAACCGTATTCTTGATGGCCTGTTTAATCCCCCTTGGCTGGGCGATGGATTCCACCGGCACTGCCAACTGGCTGGCGCAACACGCGCTGGATATTTTCGGCAACCAAACCCCGATCTTCTTTTTTCAACTTGCGGTCTGTCTGCTTACCACAGCCTTTGGTTTAATCATCGGCAATGTTGGCTCTACCATCATCATGGTGCCTATCGGTATCAATGTCGCACTGGCCGCGGGCGGCAACCCAACCGCTTTCGCACTTTTAGTTGCCATGTCAGCCACTAATAATTTCATGACGCAATCCAATCCAGTGATTGCTTTAATCTCCGGCCCGGCCGGTTATCAATCGCGTGAATTCTGGCGCACTGGTGCGCCACTGACCTTGCTGTATCTGATCATTATTTTGGCCATGGTGAATTTGGTGATGTAGGGTGCGCTCAAGCCTTAGGTATCGAGCGAATTTCATATTAGACCTGCGACAATTTTGCTTACCGTAGGAGCGCTCACGAGCGCGAAAGACCTGCGACAATTTTGCTTACCGTAGGAGCACTCACGAGCGCGAAAGGTCTGCGACAATTTTGGTCCTACGCTTGGGTCGCTAGAAAAGATCAGAAATTGCTGCAATCTGTCATCGCACTCGTGAGTGCTCCTACGATAAAGATCAGAAATTGCCAGAAAAGGCTAAGGTTCATTTAATGCAAAAAAATGAACCAGACACTTTTTTTTCCACTACGCTCGGGGCGCAGCAAGCAGATGCCCCTATATTTTATTTATTTCTGACGAATATAATCAACAATCCTGGTCGCTAATACTTCTGAATCGGCATTGACCGTCTGCAAATGAAACTCCGGCATTAGCGGCGCTTCATAAGGCGAATCAATGCCGGTAAAGTTCGGAATTTTTCCGGCACGTGCTTTTTCATACAGGCCTTTTACATCGCGCTGTTCGCAAATCTCCAAGGGGGTATCCACAAACACTTCAGCGAATTCACCCGGTGCAAATAATGCGCGCGCCATATCGCGCTCGCTTCTGAAGGGTGAAATAAACGATACCAGCACAATCAGTCCGGCATCGGTCATTAACTTCGCTACTTGTGCCACGCGGCGAATATTCTCGACCCGATCCTCATCGGTAAAACCGAGATCTTTGTTCAGGCCATGGCGAACATTATCGCCATCAAGCAAGTAAGTGTGGTGGCCCAAGGCCAGCAAACGTTTTTCGACCAGGTTGGCAATGGTCGATTTACCCGAGCCCGACAAACCAGTGAACCATAGGCAACGCGCGGTTTGGCCTTTGATAATCGAGCGCGCTAGTTTGTCGACAGTTACCGCTTGCCAATGCAAGTTGGCAGCACGACGCAAAGCAAAATCAATGGTGCCGCAAGCCACAGTCGCATTGGTTTGGCGATCAATTAAAATAAAACTTCCCAAAGTTGGGTTATCTCGATAGCTCTCGAAAGTAGTCGCATGATCAAAACTTAAATTGCAATAACCAACTTCATTTAATTCCAATCGCTTGGCAGCTAAAGTTTCTTGCGTGTTGACATCAATCTTGTGTTTTATTTCACTGACTTGCGCGCTAACGGTACGAGTTGCCAGCTTCAACCAATAGCCACGGCCCGGCAGCAAGGGCGCATCACTCAGCCACAAAACATGTGCGGCGACTTGATCGGAAATCGGAGGCGCATCACTGGCAGCGCTAATTACATCGCCACGACTGATATCAATTTCATCGGTCAAACTGATGATGACCGAATGCCCGCGATAAGCTTCATTAACTGCTTTATCGCCACGAATAATTGAAGCCACTTTCGAGCGCAAGCCCGATGGCGTTACTACAATATCGTCACCCACTTTTATTTGACCGGCAGCAATATTGCCTGCAAAGCCACGAAAGTTTTGGCTCGGTCGGCAAACCCATTGCACAGGCAAACGAAAACCTTGTTGTGATTCTGATGTTTGAATCTCGACGGTTTCCAGATGCTCCAGCAAAGCAGGGCCGGTATACCAAGGCATTGCCTTGCTATTGAGAATGACGTTGTCGCCTTTCAAAGCCGACAAGGGAATTGCCGTGACGGAGGCAATATTGAGTTGCTGTGCCAATGCTTGATACTGTTCGACAATATCGGAAAAAACGGCTTGGTCATAATCCACCAAATCCATTTTATTCACTGCCAACACTACGTGCTTGATGCCTAGCAGACTTACGATGTAACTATGTCTACGAGTCTGCGTGAGCAAACCTTTGCGAGCATCAACCAGCACAATCGCCACATCGGCAGTGGAAGCGCCGGTCGCCATATTGCGGGTGTATTGTTCATGGCCCGGGCAATCAGCGACGATAAATTTTCGGCGCTCGGTATTGAAATAGCGATACGCCACATCGATTGTGATGCCCTGCTCGCGCTCGGCTTCAAGTCCATCTAGCAGCAAGGCGTAATCGAACTGATCGCCTTGCGTGCCATGGCGTTGACTGTCGCGCGTCAATGCCGCGAGTTGATCGTCGAACAATAATTTAGTGTCATGAAGCAAGCGGCCAATCAGGGTGCTCTTGCCATCGTCAACACTGCCGCAGGTAATAAAACGCAGCAAGGATTTGCTTTCGTGTTGTTTCAAATAGGCAGCGATTTCTGTTTTGGCGTTCATCAGAAATAACCCTCCTGTTTTTTCTTTTCCATCGAGGCGCCAACATCCGAATCAATTAAACGCCCCTGGCGCTCGGACGTTCTGGCCACCAACATTTCCTGAATAATCGCTTCAAGAGTGTCGGCTTCCGATTCAAATCCGCCCGACAAGGGATAACAACCAAGTGTGCGGAAACGTACCTTTTTCATCGCCGGGGTTTCGCCCGGCAATAATGGCAGGCGATCATCATCGACCATGATCAAGGCACCCTCGCGTTCAACAACTGGGCGCTCTTTCGCAAAATACAAAGGTACCACCGGAATATTTTCGCGATAGATATAGAGCCAGACATCGAGTTCGGTCCAGTTTGAAATCGGAAACACACGAACGCTTTCGCCTTTCTGGATACGGGTGTTATACAAACTCCATAATTCCGGGCGCTGATTTTTCGGGTCCCAGCGATGCTGCGCATTACGGAAGGAGAAAATGCGTTCTTTCGCGCGCGATTTTTCTTCATCACGGCGCGCGCCGCCAATGGCGGCATCATAAGCACCCAGATCCAGCGCCTGCTTCAGACCCTGGGTTTTCATGATATCGGTATGCACCGCCGAGCCATGGGTAATCGGATTAATACCGTCGCGAATGCCATCGGGATTGATATGTACTTTTAGATCGACGCCATAAAGTTCGGCGATGCGATCACGGAAGGCATACATCTCACGAAACTTCCAGGTGGTATCAATATGCAATAAAGAAATCGGCGGTCTGGCCGGATAAAAAGCCTTACGCAATAAGTGCAACAGCACCGATGAATCCTTGCCAATCGAATACAGCATGACCGGGTTCTGGAACTCGGCCGCGACTTCGCGAAAAATATGAATGCTCTCGGCTTCCAATTTATCCAGATGCGAGAGTGAAAAACTTGCGCTCATGCTGAAACCCTAATTCATTAAATATCAAAAACTACTAAAGCGACTCAGGTACATACAAAAAATTCAACGTCATCCCGGCGATAGCCGGGACCCAGAAACAACAAGAACCGATACCAAATAACCTGCAAGTTCAAACCGAATAATATCTCGCATCTCGCATAGAACGTTGCGTACATCACTTCTGGGCCCCGGCTTTCGCCGAGATGGCGGCAGATTTTATTAATTTGCAACTTCCCTTAATGAACAACCCCGGCGACATGAGCTTGCTCATACCATTGCCCGTCTTCCAATTTAATCACCCGATCTGCCAATGCCAAGCTTGCAGGTCGATGCGTAATTAAAATCACGGTGCGCGTCCGCAGCAGCTCATGGCATTCGGCAATAAAACTGCGCTCGCCTTCCGGGTCGAACATGGCGGTGGCTTCATCGAGTATTAAAATAGGCGGGTCTTTCAACAATGCACGCGCGAGTGCCAAACGCTGTTTTTGCCCGCCCGACAAACGCACGCCGTCATCGCCAATAATAGTGTCATACCCGGAAGGCAGTGCTTGAATAAAATCATGCGCATGGGCCGCGCGGGCCGCTGCTTCAATCTGTGCCTGGATAGGCGCTATTTTGCCGTAGCCAATATTAAAACTAACACTGGCGTTGAATAATAAAACTTGTTGGCTGACAAAGCCTATTTGTGAACGTAAAAATTTAAGCGGAATATCGCGTGTATTAATTCCGTCAATCACGATATCGCCTCCATTAGGTTCAATAAAACGTAGCAATAAATTAGTTAGCGTGCTTTTGCCAGCGCCGTTAACGCCGGTGATCGCCAAAGTCTGGCCGGCAGGTATGTGTAGAGTAAACTTTTTCAGCAAAGCCGGGCGTGCTGGGTAGGTAAAATCGATATTTTCAAATCGAATATCGCCATGCAGTTTGCTTATTTCTCGCCTGCCATTATCCACTTCAGTACTTTCATTTAGCACCTCCATCAAGCGCACCGCACTGCCGCGTGCAGTTTGTAATTTGCCATAAACATCGGCCAGCTGGCTCAACGGGTTGGTCAATAATAAGCCGTACAATAAAAGTGTAATTAATTCAGGTGCAGTCAAACTGCCCTGCGCCACACGCTGCGTCCCTAACCACAACAAGCCTATAACGCAGGCGGTCATCACCCAGCGAATGGCCGGTGTCATAAAACTGGTGATGCGCAGCCGCTGCATTTCAAGCGCAACCACTTTTTCAGTTTGTGCACCATAGCGCGCGCTTTCTGCTTGTTCCCGGGTGAATGCTTTTATAATCGGCAGGCTGCTTAAATTTTGTTCGGAAATTCCGTAGCGCTTGGCTTCTTGTTCGCTCGTGCGATTGGCTAATGGCCGCAGCGATCGCGTCAACAGTTTTACGATGATAAAAAATACCGGCATCGCCAATGCAATGATCAAGCCGAGTATGGGTTCGATTCGACACAGTAAAATTAAAGCACCCAAGCAGGTCAGCAGCATCGGTAGCAGCGGTATCAACACCGTCGAAATAAACTGGCTGATGTACCAAACATCATTATGCAAAAAAGCCAACACCTCGCCACGCTTGCGCTGCTGGTGCCACGGCAAGGGCAGCGCTTGCAGATGTTCGTACAAATTCAGACCCAGGTCGGCCGTTACACGCTGATGAATACTGCCCATGGTAAAACCACTTGCCACACTGATGCAGGCTTGCAAACCCATCAGCAGTAACCACCAAAGCAATAAGCGGGTCGGCACCGTTTGCAGTAATAGTGCCTGCGCTACTTGGCCGGCAAACCATGGCAAAGCCAACACCACCAAACTTTCAGCCAGCAATAAACCGACGGCAAACAACAGCCTGCCCCGATAGGCTCGCGTTTGTTTCAGTAGAAATTTCAGGTCGCTAGGCAATTGCATTATTCACTCATTTTAGATTTACAAATGCCCGGCTTCGATGAATACTGGCGACCGCACACTGCCGCTCCCAAACAACACTTATGCAACATATTACCTTAGCCCATCACGCCCAGCCCAACGACGAGGTGCTTTTTCAGGAAGTCGGTGGTGAGGCCGTGCTATTGAACTTGGCCAGCGAAAGTTATTTTGGGCTCAATGCGGTTGGCACTCGAATCTGGGCTTTATTGGGCCAAAACAATAGCTTGCAGCACGCCTTTGAAGCGCTCTGCGCGGAATATGAAGCCGAACCAGCCCAGCTAGAATCGGATCTCTTGCACTTGGTCGATGACATGGCAAAGGCCGGCTTGGTTCAACTCAGCTAATGCGCCAAGCTTGGTCGCGTTGGCGGGAATTGAATTTCAGCGAAAAAAACCGCCTGCTGCTGATGTTTATTTTGCTACCACTCATCTCGGCCATGCTGCGCATTTTTGGTTTTACTCGCAGTCACGCTTGGCTGCTACGGCACTCGCAAATCACACCATTTATTGATGCCGACAGCACTGCTTTACTGGCCGCCGAGCGCATTGCATTGCTGGCTAATATTGCCGGTCGCCGTGGCGTTGTCAGTGCCACTTGCTTGCGCCAAGCCATGCTCGTGCAATGGTGGCTGCGTCGCGACGGACTTGATGCACACTTGAAAATCGGCACTCGCCTGCAAGACGGTCAATTTGATGCTCATGCCTGGGTGGAATTAGACGGCCAAGCCTTGGCGCAAGACGGGCTTTATCATCAGCCCTTTGAGAGATTGTAGGAAGGGTTTAAGCCTGAGGTATACCCGCCGATTTCGTTAACACAATACGTAGGAGGCCCCTCGGGGGCGACGTAAGGCCGTCAATCTTAATCTGAGCAGGCTCTCAAAATGCATGCAACATACGTCGCCCGCAAGCGGCCTCCTACGAAAATTTGAAATCGTTATCATCGCCGCAAACGCGCAACACTGCCGCGCAAGCGCGACACAAGCATTTGCCAAAATCCCTGATCTTGGCCGTAATAAGCCCGCATATAGTCGCCCGCAATCGGCCTCCTACGAAAATTTGAAATCGTTATCATCGCCGCAAACGCGCAAAACTACCGCGCAGTCGCGATACCAGCATTTGCCAAAATCCCTGATCTTGGCCGTAATAAGCCCGCATATAATTTATGTCTGGCAACAGGCGCTGCCGCAGCCAGCGCAGGCGTAGGCGCAGACTTGGATAGGCTAAAAAATTCATGCGCTGAATATAAAACCAGCGATGCATTTTTGCTACGTCCATGCTTTCGTGCTTGGCGACTTTATTTAATTGCTCGGCAATCAAAAGCGGTGCCAGTACGCCAAAACATTCGGCAGCCGCCTGCATGCCGTCCACACAAACGCCCGCCAATTTTTTTTCACTCGCCATGTCAGCCAATGCTCGCCAGTCATCAGTGCTGAATTTCAATCCGAGCATATGCAAATCATAAAGCCAGCGCAAATTATTTTCGCAGTCGATTGTCATGTTTTGTATTCGATGCATGCATGCGTGCAGATAAGCCGGAATGGGTGCAAGCCCAAGCGCGTTCGGTGCTAACTTGGGTAGTGCAACCCCCTCGCGCGCGAGCTCGTCAAAGCTGAAACGAAAGGCAAACATCGGCGTGTTGGAAAGTTGCCAGTGCAGGTCGATTTCAAGCGGCGCACCATGTTCAATACTGCGTCGGCAAGTCACTTCAAAACTAATCAAATCACCCGGCAAGGCAGTTTCCACCAACTCAAAATTGAGTTCCGCCAGTTGTTTAACCACTACATCAACATCATTTTTACTACGAAAAAATAAATCAATATCGCCGCGCTCACGCAAATGCGGTGCCGCATACGCCCAATAGGCCAAGGCGGTTCCTTTCAATAAGAGCACCGGCAAATTAGCCTGCGCCAAAACACCCAACACACGCCGACACTCGTGTTCACGCACCAAACTATGCAAGGCTTTTTCGCGTGCCAGCTGCGCGATGCCATCACGAAACTGCACAGGTATTTGTGCTGCCCACGCAGCATCGCCGCAAATGCGCTCATGCAGCAAGGTACAAATGCCCTCTTCGTCCGCAGTACTAATTAACGCTTGCGTATCGGCAGCAAACGGCCAAATTGGCGCATTGCCTGCGATCGCACTCGACAGCCATTGCCGCATCATTACAAATCAACTCACTCGATCACTCATAGCTGAGTATCATAGCCCTGAACTTCAACAGGATATAAGGTATTTATGAGCGGCATTGCTGGCATTATTCATTTTGATGGCGCACTGATTGAGCTTGGCTTGATCGAAAAAATGACGTCCACCATGTCGCATCGCGGGCCTGATGGCATTCGACATTGGCAACAAGGCTCGATAGCGCTGGGGCATTGCATGCTGCAAACCACGGCCGAGTCACTTGAAGAAATACAGCCATGGCTTAGTGATGATGGCAAATATGTGTTGGTGATGGATGGCCGTTTGGATAATTGGGAAGAGCTGCGTCGGCGGCTAGAACTAGAAGGCTGCCGTTTACGCAATCGCTCGGATGCTGAATTAGTCATGCAGGCATTTCAACTCTGGGGCATTGCTGGCTTAAAACATATCGAAGGTGATTTTGCCTTGGTGTTGTGGGACAAGAAGGAAAG
>JAYSXB010000178.1:0-3930 GCA_043717775.1 Arenimonas sp. | reverse complement strand
CGATCTTCGGCGGCAATTTTTACCTTGATAAGCTCGTGTTGTTCTAAAACTGCGTCCAATTCCGCTAATAAAGGTGGCGTTACGCCTTTGGCTCCCACCAAAATGGTTGGCCGCAAATCATGGGCTAAGCCTTTTAAATAGCGTTTTTGGGGGTTGGTAAGTACATTCGACATAAAAATCTGACGGGTTTTCAAGGGTGTACAGGTTATCATGGCGGCGTTGATAAGGTTTTCGTATTCACTTGGTTGATGCCCCATGGCCCGCAGTAAAAGTAGCCAACTATGGCTCAAAGAACATTTTGCCGACCCTTTCGTGAAAAAAGCACAGGCCGAAGGCATGCGTTCGCGCGCCGCCTATAAGCTTGAAGAGCTGATCGAACGAGATAAATTGCTCAAGCCCGGAATGATCGTGGTCGATTTGGGCGCGGCACCCGGCGGCTGGTCACAGGTAGTCCGGCGCGATCTGGGTTCTAAAGGCCGTGTCATTGCGATGGATATTCTGGAAATGCCTGGTATTGCCGGGGTCGATTTCATTCACGGCGATTTCAGAGAAGATGAGGCAGTCTTACGCCTAGAAGCGGTGGTTGGCGGTGCTAGTGTGGACCTTGTGCTTTCTGATATGGCCCCCAATATGAGTGGAGTGGACTCCGTTGATCAGGCCCGGGCAATGTATTTATCGGAACTGGCAGTGGAATTCGCGGATAAGCACCTGAAGAAAGGCGGTAATTTTTTAATCAAATTATTTATGGGCGAAGGCTTCGACGCTTATATGAAAGATCTGAAAACCCGTTATACCAAAGTGATTACTCGCAAACCGGCGGCATCGCGTCGTCGCTCTAATGAAGTTTATGCGTTGGCTACTGGCAAGCGCTAAGGAAAAAAGAATGAATGATCTCGTAAAAAATTTATTACTCGCATTAGTCATCGGTTTGGTCATGATGACGGTGTATCAAAGCTTCTCGGGCAAGATGGGCATTGGCGCATCGGTCGATGAAGTCGAGTATTCAAAATTCATCGATGACGTTTACAATAAAAATATCAAAAGTGTCGAATTCTCCGGCGAAAGCACCGGTGCCGCGACTATGCTTAGATTCACCACAAATGACGGCATCGTAAAAACCACGACCGGTCCTTACGACCGCGAGTTGGTGAATGATTTGGTGGATAACCGCGTAGAAATTATTCAGCAAAAACCATCGGGTGGACCTTCGTTCTGGTCGATCGTGATGAACCTGCTGCCGATCCTGTTTTTTGTCGGTATCTTTATTTATTTCATGCGCCAAATGCAGGGCGGCGGCAAGGGCGGCGCCATGAGCTTTGGTCGTTCGCGTGCAAAAATGCAGGGCGAAGATCAAGTCAAAGTTACCTTTGAAGATGTCGCCGGTTGCGATGAAGCCAAAGAAGAAGTGGGCGAGCTGGTTGAATTTTTACGTGATCCTGGACGCTTCCAGAAATTGGGCGGTCGCATTCCACGCGGCGTATTGATGGTCGGCAGCCCCGGTACTGGTAAAACTTTGCTGGCCCGTGCGATTGCCGGTGAAGCAAAAGTACCGTTCTTCACTATTTCCGGTTCGGACTTTGTCGAAATGTTTGTCGGTGTCGGTGCAAGCCGCGTCCGTGACATGTTTGACCAGGCCAAGAAGCATGCCCCCTGCATTATCTTCATTGATGAAATCGATGCGGTCGGTCGTCATCGTGGTGCCGGTTTGGGCGGTGGTCATGACGAGCGCGAACAAACATTGAACGCACTGTTAGTCGAAATGGATGGTTTTGAAGGTGGCGAAGGCGTGATTGTTATTGCTGCTACCAATCGCCCCGACGTGCTGGATCCAGCGCTGTTGCGTCCAGGTCGTTTCGATCGCCAAGTGGTTGTCGGTTTGCCCGATGTCCGTGGCCGCGAGCAAATTTTGAAAGTGCATATGCGTAAAGTGCCATTGAGCGAAGACGTGGTGCCCATGACCATTGCGCGTGGTACGCCAGGTTTCAGTGGTGCTGATCTTGCCAATCTGGTGAATGAAGCGGCGTTGTTTGCAGCGCGCGAGAATGCCAAAGACGTGCGCATGGAACACTTCGACAAAGCCCGCGATAAAATTTTAATGGGTGCCGAACGTCGTTCGTTGGTGATGAGTGAAGAAGAAAAACGCAATACTGCTTACCACGAAGCTGGCCATGCCATCGTTGGTCGTTGCGTGCCTGAACATGATCCGGTTTATAAAGTGACGATCATCCCACGTGGTCGCGCACTCGGCGTCACCATGTATTTGCCGGAAACCGACAAATACAGTTTGAACCGCATCGCTATTCAATCGCAGCTATGCACGCTTTACGGCGGACGTGTTGCCGAAGAATTGATTTTCGGTACTGACAAAGTGACGACCGGTGCATCGAACGATATTGAACGGGCTACCAAAATGGCGCGCAGTATGGTGACCAAATGGGGCTTGTCTGAAGAGCTCGGTCCAATTGCCTATGCCGAAGAAGAAGGCGAAGTGTTCTTAGGTCGTTCAGTATCGCAAACCAAAAATGTGTCGGACGATACCGCGAAAAAAATTGATGATGTCGTTCGTACCATTCTGGATAAAGCTTATGCTCGCACCAAGCAAATCCTGACCGAGAACGTCGATAAGCTGCATGCGATGGCAGAAGCCTTGCTGACTTATGAAACTATTGATGTCAGCCAGATTGACGCCATTATGGAAGGCCGTGTACCCGGCGCTCCGCTCGATTGGGCGAAGTCCGGCAAGACCTCTAAAGACGATATTGGCCCGATAGCAGGAAGTTTTGGCGGCGCTGCTCCACAAACCTGATTTCGCTTGTCGCTACATCATGAAAAGGCCAGAATGCGTTCTGGCCTTTTTTTGTTGTAAATCGTAGGAGCGTCCTTTAGGCGCGACAGAATTGCGACAGATTTACGCAAGATTCGCTCGCGCCTAAAGGCGCTCCTACGGGCTTGTATTTCTCTCAAGGTAAAAAAATGTTCGACACCACCCCGCAACTCAATTGCTCCGGAAAAATTCTCAGTTTCGATATCGCACGCGTTATGGGTATCGTCAATGTCACACCGGATTCGTTTTCGGACGGCGGACAGCACGGCACTACGGAAGCTGCGATTACTTATGCCATGCGTTTGGTAGAAGAGGGCGCCGACTTGCTCGATATAGGTGGTGAATCTACCCGTCCCGGCGCGACAGAAATAAGCGAGGCAGAAGAACTACAGCGGGTTATTCCGGTCATTGAAGCGCTGGCAAAAAAAATCGATATCCCCATTGCCATCGACACCTCAAAACCTGCTGTGATGCGTGCTGCGGTTCAAGCGGGCGCGAGTATTATTAATGATGTGTTTGCACTGCGGCGCGATAATGCATTGGAGCTTGCCGCTGAATTAAAAGTGCCTGTCATCTTGATGCATATGCAAGGTGAGCCCGGCTCTATGCAATCTGCACCGCATTACAATGATGCCGTGACGGAGGTGCATAGCTTTTTGACACAACGAATATTTGCCTGCGAAATGGCCGGTATTTCAAAGAAAAATATCGTGATTGATCCGGGCTTTGGTTTTGGAAAATCACTCGAACATAATCTGGCTTTGCTGGCCCAGTTGCAGCGTTTCGTTGAACTTGGCGTGCCAGTATTGGCAGGGCTTTCCCGAAAATCCTTTATCGGTACATTAAGCGGTCGAGATGTGAATGATCGGGTTCACGGTTCCGTTGCCGCCGCATTAATCGCCGCACAAAATGGCGCAAAAATAATTCGAGTGCACGATGTTGCCGCGACCATCGATGCATTGAAAATCTGGAACGCGGTATCAAAACAGAATAAGCCCATATTGAAATCCAACAAGCCGACAGGAATTGTTTGGCCGGAAGATTAGGCGTAGCCCGGGTCATGGCTTCACCTGACCCGGGTCAGATTGCCGAATTCCCCGGGTCAG
>JAYSXB010000177.1:0-1503 GCA_043717775.1 Arenimonas sp. | reverse complement strand
TACCGGTCGAACCATTGACCAATAAGTTAGGAACCCGCGTTGGCATAACGGTGGGTTCGTATTCTTTTTCATCATAGTTGAGTTGGAAATCGACGGTTTCTTTATCGATGTCGGCCATCAGCTCATGCGCGAGTCGCGACATGCGCGCTTCGGTATAACGCATGGCTGCCGGCGAGTCACCATCGACCGAACCAAAGTTACCCTGACCATCGACGAGCATGTAACGCAGCGAGAACGGTTGCGCCATGCGGACCAGCGTGTCGTAAACCGCAGTGTCGCCGTGTGGATGGTATTTACCGATAACGTCACCGACGATACGGGCAGATTTGTAATAAGGCTTGTTGCTGTGCGCGCCGAGTTCATGCATCGCGAAAAGCACGCGGCGGTGAACGGGTTTTAGACCATCGCGAACATCCGGTAAAGCGCGTCCTACAATTACGCTCATGGCGTAGTCGAGGTAGCTTCGACGCATTTCATCTTCAAGATTGACCGGAATAATTTCTTTTGCGAGATCTGACATTGAGGGTTCCGTGTTGACTAAAAACAAGCGATATTTCAGGCCCAAAAACAGCCGGAAAAGCACTGACTAAAACGACAGGAAATTGTAACAGAATTTTATGGATATTATGGATTTTATGCGCGGCTCGAGGCCTACGGAATCAAGCTCTTAGATGCTTGACATTGGCAAAAAAACATCGGTCATTTTTTGCAGATTTGGTCGTTCAATCAGGCCTTTTTCAGTCACGATGGCATCAATTAAATCGGCCGGTGTGACATCGAACACCGGATTGAACGCTTGCACACCTTCGGCGACGGTACGTTTGCCGTTGCTCGACAATAATTCGGCCGGATCGCGCTCTTCAATATGAATCAAATCGCCATTCGCCGTTTGCATATCGACGGTAGAGCTCGGCGCTACCACCATGACTTTTACGCCATGATGTTTTGCCGCAATGGCATGATGGTAAGTGCCAATTTTGTTGGCGGTGTCGCCATTTGCGCAGATTCTATCGGCGCCCACGATAAGCCACTGTACAGCGCCGGTTTTCATTAAGTGCGCACCCGCTGCGTCGGCTATCAAGGTGGCGGGAATTCCGTCCTGCAAAAGCTCCCACACGGTCAGGCGAGCGCCTTGGTTCCATGGTCGGGTTTCACTCGCGAATACTTTGGCAATTTTGCCCATCGCAACGCCAGCTCGTATCACGCCGAGCGCCGTGCCAAAACCTGCGGTTGCCAGTGAGCCGGTATTGCAATGGGTTAATACGCCCGAGCCCGCTTCAATCAAATTCGCACCGAGCACGCCCATAAAACGATTGGCTGCCAAGTCTTGGGTTTCGATGGCAAGTGCTTCATTTTCCAGCACCTGTAACCAATCGCTACCTGCATTGGCTAGCACACCCCGCATGCGGGCGATTGCCCACATCAAATTTACCGCAGTAGGTCTTGAGGCATTCAACTCATTCAAATCGGCATCGAGTTTTTGCAGTGCCTCAATACCGTTAC
>JAYSXB010000176.1:0-3950 GCA_043717775.1 Arenimonas sp. | reverse complement strand
TCGCTGGTCGGCACCAATGGCTTAACAAAGGAGATAGCATCATGGCTAAGAGTCTAGACAAGAAAAAAGAAACCAAGAAAAAACCGGAAAAAACCTTGAAAGAAAAGCGGGCCGATAAGGCTGCCAAAAAAGGTTGAACCAAGGGCAGCTTAGCTGCCCTTTTTTATGGCGTATGTCAGACGCAGTCAGGGCATTTGTGTGATGGCTTTCGCAGTCTTCTGGCAATACGTGCTTAAACCTTAGCTCAACCTTGACCTTTATCAGGTTAAACTCGAGCTGGCTTCCCCCCAGCACCGTTGCTATGAAAACCGCCGTAATTCCTCTGCCCACCGCGCCTCAAGCTTTGCTCGCAAAGCTGCGTGTGTCTGTGCCAACGGCCGTGGTGCCTGCGTTTGAGCAGGCTTTAGTGATGGTACAAACCCAGCTCAATCAATTATCGGAAGCCCTGGTTCAAGCCGGGGAGCCCGACACTTACGGCGCCGACGGCCAAGCCTTATATGCCGGTATTCGTAACGCTGGGCGGGATTTTCGCGCCAAGCTTATTGAAGCGGTTGATGCGATGGCACCGGAAGCGGATGCCAAAAAACAAAAATTCAATTTGTCATTGATTGAAAATGAGCATATGCAGGTGCAGTTGGTCTGCGAGCGGTTGGTCGAGCGCATTTCCTATGTGCAACGCAAGGCTTTGTTGGCCTTGGATCAACGCCTATGCAAAACCCTCAATTTAACCGGTCCGTTGGGGCCACGTTTGCCAATGTCGCCGCAGGTATTTGCCGATGCGGCCAAAGACGCTTTAACAGTAATGAGTTTGCGCGACGAATTTAAAGCACAAATCGTACAACATTTTGATTTATTGCTCGATCCGATTTTGTCGGATTTATTGAAGGAATATAACGCCGGACTCGCGGCGGCTGGCGTTTTGCCTGGCTTGCTAATTCAGGCTGAAGATGAGCGCATACGCCGACAAAGCATCAAGGTTCCGATGCCGATACCCACGCAAACGCAAACACCCATTGCAAATTCAGAATCTGCAATCTCGCCAGCAATGCAAGGCACGCGTCCTGAAAATCCACACTATAACCGCGCCATCGAAGACAAAGATCGTTCACTGGTTTCTGAATTGCTCGAGCATTTCAGGTCCATCCAAATGAACTTTGGTGCTAACGGTTATGGCGGCGGCGGCGGCGGCGGTGGTGGCGGGCAGCAACAACCGCAGCGTGCCATCGGTAAATCTGAAACCCTGGCAATGCTTGATCAATTGCAGCACGGCAGTGGTAATACCAGCGCGCTGCTGGAAGCTATTGGCAAGCCGGATGGTTCTATCGCCGACACCATCAAACGCGAGTTGCTGCAAAATGCAAAACAGATGGGGCTCACCAAGAATGATGAACAAGGTAGCTTGGAACCTGCCGACGAAACGGCGGTTCAAATGGCCGGCAACTTGTTTGACGTGATGCTAAAGGACCGGCCTTATGGCGACGCTGTGGCGCCGGTGCTCGCACAACTGGTAATGCCTTTTGTCAGAGCGGCGGTAATCGACCCGCAATTGTTTTTGGAACGCCATCACCCGGCGCGACAGTTTCTCAATACGGTTTCGGAAGCTTGCGAAGACAATTTAGGTGAAACCCCCCAAGAGCGTGAATTGCTGAATCATGTTGAACATGCTGTTCAACGCATTACCCATGAATATGATGGTGATGTTCGGAAATTTCAGGCGGTCGATGCACAGCTCTCAGCGCAAATGCAGGTGCATCGCCGCCGCACGCAAATGTCGGAAAAACGTGCCAGCGAAGCGCAGCAAGGGCAGGAACGTCTCGAAATAGCGCGAATGCAGGCCAGTACTGTCGTTAGTGGTATTACTCGACAATACGCATTGCCCGGCACGCTTAGGAGTTTTTTTAATACCGAATGGCTGCATCACTTATCGGTGACCGCATTGCGTAAAGGCAAAGACAGCGAAGACTTTGTCATAGCAACGCGTGTTGCACAGCCCTGGATAGATTTGCTGGACATGGTCAGCTTGGGGGAAATCCTGCCGCTTTCGCATTTAGATGGCTTGGAATCCAACACTAATGAAGTGCTTGCCAGTTCTGGAGTCAGTGGCGAAGCGGCCGCCGATTTTTTTCAGGTATTGATAAATTCTGTCTCCGAGTGGACGGAAGAAATTGTAACGCCAGTCGATACTGCAATCGATTCAAGCAAGCCCGGCGATGCAGAAATCGAGACTGCGGCAAAAATTGAACTCGTTCCTGCTAATACCACGGTCAAGCCTATGGTCGAAATAACCATGGAAATGGCTAATTCGGTGGATTCGTTAAAGCCGACCGAAACAGAATTGAAAGAAGTCAGTGAATACAAGGTAGGAACATGGCTACAAATGCCCAAAGCGGACGGCGGCTTTCAACAATTAAAAGTCGCTTGGGTCAGCGGTATTTCTGGCTCCATCATGTTTGTAAACCGTCGTGGTGCACGGGTTATGGTGTTGTCGCCGCCTGAATTGGTTTCCCTAAGACGGCGCAACGAATTACTGCTCTTTGAAGACGAATCACCGGTTGATCAGGCCATGACACAGTTACTTGAAAAACTAAAACGCCAATAAGCCCGGCAAAAAACTTTACGGTTTTTTTGGTGTTGGCAGCCTTGGAAAATCTTCTCTATTGGTATAAAAACCATTCAAATGAATATCGGTTTTTACCTCTTTTGCTTTTAGCATCACCGAATTTAATAAGGCCGGACAGGGTGCTCGAATACACTGCACTTGCAGCATATGGCCGCCGACTTTAAATTCTGCCTGCGACATGTTGGCAAGAACGTAATATTCGGCAGCAGGCAAAGCCTTGATAGAATATTTTGTCTGCCCCGCTTTAGTTTTAACGCAACTTGTTGCTTTGGTTTCGGTATTAAACGCACATACCCGCATCGAGGGTACAGGTTTTTTCGGGTAGTTAATTGTCCCGGCGATACTGCCGCTATCCTTGATTTTATGGGCGGTCGCTACACAAGCCACACTCATGGCACTGATTGCTACCGCAAAAATTAATAACGCGCTCACTCGCTTCATCTGCTATGCCCTTTAGTTTTCGATATTCTTAATATACTCGGCGAGTGGGTATCTAAGCTGAATAATTGACTTAAGAGATTACGACCAGCTCATCGCCAAGTTTGATGACGCCCTGATTTTTGGAAACAAGATTCATGCCGAAAATAATACCGGCCTCGCTGCGGCGATACTCTTTTAATGTTCTAAGGGGTTCGCCGCTGGCATCCTTGACACCGGTCGCCGGATCTACTGTCGTAAACACGCAGCGGGTGCAGGTTTTTATCAAATCAAACTCGACCGCTCCAATGCGAATACTTTTCCAATCATCTTCCGCATGCGCTTGAGTGGCACTGACCACTAGGTTAGGACGAAAGTGCAGCATCGAAATAGGCGTGGCGAGTTTTGCATTCAAATGCGTCAAGGACGCTTCCGATATCAACAATAGCGGGTAGCCATCGGCAAAGCTGACGGCTTGTGTGAGCTTGCTATTTGGCTCATCAATTTCTACATTGCGTTCACTGCGGCCATCCATGTAAACCAAGCGAACTTCTCGCGCTAGATAATGGCTCAAGCATTCGTTTGTCATGCTGTCTGCCAACAGAGCATCGACAGTGTCATCCCACACTTTAACTGTGATTCGCAAAGCGTTCGAACTTGGTTTTTGAACTTGTCGCTTTGCCATTCCGGGCGCACTCAATGTGAGCCCATCTTCAGTGGGAAACGCCTGAATCAAAACCATGGCAGGTAATTGCCGGCCGGTTAAAAAACGACCGGCCTCATCCACAATCATCCAGCGACGATCATCTTTCATTCAAAGTTTTCCTTGGGGTTGGCAACTTTGGCGTTAAAGATTTCGCCGTTCTCACTGGTGAAGAAGGCGGCGGCGAGGTAATTGTGGTTCTTGTGGCGG
>JAYSXB010000175.1:0-25556 GCA_043717775.1 Arenimonas sp. | reverse complement strand
TTATCCCATAGATGTCCTGGCGGAGTAGCTTTATTTGAGCCTAAGCTCCTGAAAGCTAAGCCATTGTGGGTGTTTGATTACTTGGAGCGGCCTTTCGCGGCTTCAATTGCCGTCCAAACGCGCAGAAAATTACCGCCGATAATTTTACGTATGGCGTCGTCCTTGTACCCGCGGGCTTGTAAACCTGCAATCAGGTTCGGGTAATCGGCGGCCGTTTTAAGGCCTTCGGGTAGTTTGCCAAACACACCGTCGAAGTCTGATCCAATGCCAACGTGATCGATACCTATTACTTTGATAGCGTAGTCGATTTGGTCGATGACAGCATCGATTTTTGTTGCTGGCGTTGGATGATTTTCAAGCCAAGCCTTTCTAAATGCATCACTGTCTTCGAGCGGTTTGCCAGCGGCTTTGCTCTCGACATTACGTTTGTCTAAAGCGGCACTTGCCGCGAAGTACGCTTGTAAATCGGCGGCCGCTTGCGGGTTTACAAACCCAATGCCGAAAACAATTTGTACAACGCCGCCGTTTTTAGCAACGGCCTTTGCAAGTTCATCGCTGATGTTACGTTCAAAACCGGGCGTGAAATGCCGAAAGCCGGAATGCGTTGCAATCACTGGTACGCGAGTTATGTTCAAGACATCGGCAACGGCTTCATCGGAGAGATGAGAAACATCGACCATCATGCCGAGACGGTTCATTTCTGCGACGACCTTTTCACCGAATGGGCTTAGACCATTCCATTGATGATTGGGATCATAGGACGAATCGCTGATGCGATTGCTAGCGCTATGGGCGAGGGTGATATAACGCACGCCACGCGTATAAAATTTTTCCAGTTGCGAAAGATCATCTGTTATCGGCGCACCATTTTCCATGCCGAAAGTGAGCAATACACGATTGCCAGCTCGTAAGCGATCAAGATCAGCAGGCGATTTTAGAATTGCGAATTTATCGGGATGCCTTTGAACCAATGCTTCAATTGCATCGATTTGCATATGGGCAATTTGGCGCGCCTTGCCTTGAGTGTCTTCATCGGGCGAGGTGTAAATCGACATAAAGGCGACATCCAAACCACCTTGTCGGGCTTTGGGATAATCAAATTCCCGGCTGCTGGCGAGGCCAATATCCTGCCATTCTGCCAGCAGTTCAGTCGGCGCATCGATGTGGCTATCCACAATAATGGCCTCTTGTGCTAACTGGTTCGCATCAATTGCGTATGCGTTGGCACTAATGAGTAGCGAGCTAATGATGACCGCTAGTGACTGGGACATAAAGGTTCCTAATCGAATGGCAAATCAAACAGTAGCATCATTTGGCGCGCAGGTTGCCGGAAATGACTGCGTTTGAGTGCGGCGTATGCGTTAAAATATGGCCACTTAAACCATGCTCTACACAGTTATGTCCCTTCGTATCAACGACATCAAATTGCCGCTGGATCACAGCCAAGCTGACTTAGACAAGGCAGTTATCAGTGCGCTGGGAATTATTAAAAGCGATTTACTCGAAGTCCGTGTTTACAAGCGTGCCTATGATGCGCGTAAAAAATCTGCGATCTGCCTTATCTACAATCTTGATGTTTTTTTAAGCGACGATTTGGAAAAAACCTTGCTCGCGAAATTTGTCGGTTCAAGCAAGGTAATGCCCAGCCCTGACACCACGTACAAATTTGTGGCGCAAGCGAATGCAGATTTTCCTAACACGCAACAACAGCGTCCGATTGTTATTGGCTTCGGCCCTTGTGGCATTCTTGTTGCATTAGTGTTGGCACAAATGGGTTTGAAACCCATCGTACTCGAGCGTGGACAAGATGTTCGTGTGCGCACACAAGACACTTGGGGCCTTTGGCGTAAAAGCACGCTCAATACCGAAAGTAATGTGCAGTTTGGTGAAGGCGGGGCAGGCACTTTCTCTGACGGAAAATTATGGAGCCAAATTAAAGATCGCTTTCACTACGGCCGCAAAGTGTTGACCGAATTTGTCAAAGCCGGTGCGCCAGAAGAAATTTTATATGTTAGCAAGCCACATATCGGCACGTTTAAATTAGTGACGATGGTTGAAAAAATGCGCGCCGAAATTATTGCGCTCGGCGGCGAAATCCGTTTTGGTAACCGTGTCGAAAAACTGCAAATTGATATGGGCCAGACAACTGGCGTTACGCTTGCTTCGGGTGAAACCTTACACAGCCGTCATATTGTATTGGCCATAGGCCACAGCGCTCGCGATACTTTTCAAATGCTATTTGATGTGGGTGTTTATATCGAAGCTAAACCGTTTTCAATTGGCTTCCGAATCGAACACCCGCAGTCAGTCATTGATCAGGCACGTTTCGGTAGCTTTGCAGGCAATGAAATTTTAGGTGCAGCCGATTACAAATTAGTACATCACGGGAAAAATGGCCGCAGCGTTTATAGTTTCTGCATGTGCCCCGGCGGCACCGTCGTGGCCGCTACATCGGAAGTCGGACGTGTAGTGACCAATGGCATGAGTCAGTATTCACGTAACGAACGCAACGCTAATTCAGCGATTGTGGTCGGTATTGATCCGGAAAAAGATTATCCCGACCATGTGCTCGCCGGTATCGATCTGCAAAGAAAACTTGAAGAGCGCGCTTATGAAGTCGGTGGAAAAAACTATGATGCTCCAGCACAATTGGTAGGAGATTTTCTACGTGACAAGGCATCGACTGAACTTGGCACCGTTACTCCGTCATACAAACCAGGCATCAAGTTATGTAACTTGACCGAAGTGTTACCACCTTTTGCGATAGAAGCCATTCGCGAAGCCATCCCGGAATTCAATAAACAAATTCAGGGTTTTGCGATGAATGATGCGATTCTGACTGCCGTTGAAACCCGCACTTCATCGCCAATTTGTATCAAGCGCGATACAGCCTCATTGCAAAGCATCAATACCAAAGGGCTTTATCCGGGTGGCGAGGGTGCCGGTTATGCCGGTGGAATTTTATCGGCCGCAGTCGATGGAATAAAGATTGCCGAAGCGGTGGCGAAAGATTTATTGGGAATATCGCCAACAAAATAAAATTCGTAGGAGCGGTGTCAGCCGCGAATGACTCTGCGAAAAAATCTAAGCCAAAAGATAGAACCCAGTAGAAGCATCGTAAGACGCGAATGACTCTATCGCAGGTTTTTCGCGGCTGACACCGCTCCTACGTCAGGCAACTGGCTGCATTCGTATCGTTGGCTTAAAAACAATATTGTTATCATCACTCATCAACTGACACTCACCGTCCTGAATCATGGCCGTAAGTCGCATGCCGCGTTGCAGAAGTTTAGTCGAAGCTTCAATTGATGCGCCATCAAGATCAATCACCGTCAAGTTTTTCAATTTTGCCAAAGTCGCTGAATTTTTCGACCACCAAATATCCGATGCGTTACCGTTGTAGGTAACAATAACCACCTGTTGCGCACGACCGCAGGCTTTGCGGATGCGAGACTCATCGGGTTGGCCCATATCAATCCATTGTTCAATATCGCCAGTGTAATCACGGCGCCATAAATCAGGCTCGTCGTCGCTGCTTAGCCCCTTTCCAAACTCTAAGCGTTCTTCCGCTAGTAGCGCGAACGCAATTAATCGTGCCATTAATCGTAGATCGGTTTCGGAGGGGTGCTGTGCGAGAGTGAGATTGTGCAGGGCGTAATAATGGCGATCCATATCGCTCACTTGCAGCTCGGCTTTGTAAACAGTTGCTTTGGGTGCCATGGATAAGCCTGATGTGAGCCGAGTAGAGGGTCGCTAGTCTAACCCATTCGTCGGTATTGCTTGCCAAGCTTGAACGAACTCTGCTCTGATGCCATTCTGAAACCAGATATTTTAAAGGTGTTTCCTTAATGAATAGCAATGACCCAGCAAATCCTTATGAAGCACCTGAAGCACCGGTTTATGTCGCAATAGAAAGTCGGAGCCGTGAGTTAGTATCTGGCTGGCGGCGTTTGGGAACCTATCTAATCGATGTAGTTTGTTTTTACGTGATCTTTTTCGTGATTCTTCTAGGGGTAATATTCGTCTTTGGTGATGCCAGGCTTGATATTCTGGATGGAATTGCTGGTAATTTAATCGGTATAGGCTTTTACTTAATTTATTACATAGGATTTGAATCGCTATTTGCTCGTACGCCCGGCAAGTTTGTGCTCGGAACCATTGTGGTGGATGAAAAAGGCAATAAGCCGAGTACCGGTCAATTTATCGGGCGTAGCTTTGGGCGACTAATCCCCTTTGAAGGGCTCTCATGTTTTGGTTCGCAAACGCGTGGCTGGCACGATAGTGTGGCCAACACCTATGTGGTGAGAGTTAGCTGAGTGGAATATAAATAGCAGACTTTAAAATCAACGGCCTGTTGGCCTTTGTTCGGCAGATTAAGCGTTTGTAACAGTGTGAAGAAAGTAAACCTTTCAATTATTGGTTAACCACCAAGGATCACTGTGCAAATTTCTTGTTTACGGGCGTTATTTTTATTATGGCTCATTCTTTTAAGCGCTGTTATCACAAAGCCTGCACGCGCTTCTTTTGGCGATTGCAACAGTACCGAGTATCTAACGCAGTTTGATCCGCGGCTTGCCAGCGAGCGTTATTTTTTGTGTCTGGAAGGCCCTAAAACGCCGGTGGTTTCAGCTGCCGGTACCACTCATATTCGGGTAATACAACATTTGCTGGCCGATTGGGCCGCGCGGCCTGGTGCACTTAGTGCCGTCAATAATGGAATCACTGCGAGTACTCGCGCAATGCGAACCATCGGTAATTATCGAATTACCGATGTCACTATTTTGTTGATTGACGGCTATGCTCCGGATGAAAAAAACGAAGATTTTGGCGAGATTGCCGCTTGGACTAATGTCAATCCTGGTGATACCGAATGTCGGATCGCTGTTTGGCTTCTTGGTAACGGGGCTTCGGCAAGGAATGCCGCATCGGTAGTCTCGCATGAGTTGTTTCACTGCATACAAGCTGCGAGTCTCAGCTTTAGTCAATTGGCAACAGGCAATGATGGAAGGTCCGGTGGTGGCACATGGTGGATTGAGGGCTCGGCTGACTGGTTTTCTACGATAGCGGTTCCGCCGCCTTCGTATATGCGAGGACGAGTGCGAAACTTTGATGCCACTTCATTGAGTACACCGCTAAACAGAATGACTTACGACGCCTATGTGTTTTTCAGCTGGCTGGGCGGTGCGCGTAACCGAACGAGCGTTATGCCGTTTATTCGTGGCATGGCCTCCAACAGCTCAGAAGTCGCTCAACGCCGAGCCATGATGGCTGCCATGCCTGCGAGCGAGTGGTTGAGTTTTGCCAAAGATTATCTTGATCAGCGTATTCGCGACGGACAGGGTGCTTCAATTCATTCATCGCCGATTTTTATTGATAGTTTTTCCTGGGATAGTCCTCGCATACAAACTTTAAATCCGATGCCTTTTGTCATTCAGCGTGCTGACCTGAGTTTGCAATGTGGGCGCTGGCGTATGACGGCTCGCCCGAGTGCCTCTGCAATCAGTGCCAATGGTGATACGGCATGGTCATTATTCCCCGCCAGTATTAATGCGATGAGCGGAAGCGCGCAGGAATTTCGCTTTGTCAGTATGGCAACCTCGCTAACGAATGTGCCGCAGCAAATTATCGGCAATCAAGAAGCCAACTGCCAACCCTGTGCAGGCTCACGAGAAATTGATCGATGCCTGGTCGGTCGATGGGATATGACTGTAAACGGTGTGTCTGATTGGATGCACGATAACGTGCCATCCGTGCGTTTAACGCCACCGAGTTTGGCTACCCAAGCCATGACGCTCAATGAAGATGGCAGCTTTATTCAGGGCTCATCTCAAGCCACTGCCACGGCTGCGCCTGTGATGAGTGGCACAACAGTCAGCGCTACCGGACGCCATGGCGGTGTTACGGGAAATTGGTCGGTGGCTAGCGGACGTTTCACCATGTGCCCCAGACCCGGTGCGGTTACCGGCTCGGTCAAAGTAAAAACACCAGCACGCACATTAAACCTCGCGTTCCCAAGAGTCGCTTTTCAAAACATTACACGTGGCTACAGCTGCAGCGGCAACACGCTACGCGTGATGATGCCAATGGGTGGCAGCGATGTAGCGACCTCGGTTTTTGTTCGAGCTTCCGAGGCGCGTCAATGAACAAAAACGTTTTTTGGCGACTTTTGTTCATCAAATTTTGACCGTTAAAGCTGGCAATCTGCGTTGATAACGGTAAGTGCTTCGTTATTTTTACTGAATGCTGTAGTGTTTTTTATTTTTTGAAGCCTTGCTCGCAAGCCGCAAATAAAACTTTCTTCGTTCGTTTCATTTGGAGTGGACTATGTTGAACACCAAAATTTTTCCTCACAAGAATGTGTGGACGCTAATTTTCTCGATGATCGGAATAATATTATTGAGTTTATCCAGTGCCTACGCGCAGGTTCTTGACAAAGGCTTCAAGCAGGCGCCAGTTAGCAAAGTCATTGCCGATAGTGTGCTCAAAAACGGCAATAAAATTTCCGGTGGCTGGTATGAATATCCTGCTGACGGATCCTGGCGGCGCGTAGCGTTCACGCTGGATGATCTGGTGGGAAGGGTTGTGATCAGTGACGGTAAGCCAGGAAGTAAACTCCCTGATATCACTCGCTTTTCAGCATCCGGACGTCCTGGATTCAAGGGGCGAGATGCCAGCTATCAAGAACAGCGCATTTTTACCAATACCGGCGCAATCATTAATCGCAACTCGAATCGAACTTCGCTCATTCCGGATGATGTCGCTAATCGCATTCACGAACTTGGCGGCGATATCAAGTTGATGCAGCAGCTGCTCGATATCAAGAAAATTTCGGATCTTGGCAGTGCGTTTGATGCGGCACAGAACCCCGGTGCAGAGGGTGGTTTAACGAATGGGTTTCCTGGAACGGGTAGCAGAGGCCGCGATGGTAAATGGTCTGATCCGCGGGCAGGTGTAGGAAGGGATGGTAGGGCTAGTGATGACACTTTCGAAATTACCGAAGATACTAGAGACCGTGATGGATATGGTCGTGTGACTTGGGTTACTACGCATACAGATGGTTCTACAACGAGAGAGCATAGAACTACAGACCGTGATGGTAGCGTCCACTACAGCAGAGAAGATGTAACTGCACATGGAGATCTTACTGCAGGCAAGTGGGAAGACCTTAGTTCGACTCGCGTTTATTCAAATTGTATCTATACACGTAACCCCAGCACAGGTGAGACTAAATTCTGGCTAACGACTAATCGTAGTGGCGTGCCTGAACAGTACGTGTGGCGTTACACGCCAGAGCGCAACACGCCACCAGAAACTGGCAATGGCAGTTTTGACCTGGCCTGGTTGGCACAATCTATCCCTTGGCTGGTAGATGCCTATTACGCCGATTGGAAACGCGAGAGTGACTTGGTGAAATCCGGTGGCCGCATCTCGCAACCGGGTCGTGGTGAGCAATCAACCATGATAACCAACGAAAACCCACGCGTTGGCGCTAGTGCCGTGATTAATTGTGGCGATTCCAACACCAATCCATGCGCACGAACTGTTAATACCAAGGTAGATACAGGCGCCATATTTCGTAAAATTTCTCAGCCAGGTCGTGGCACGCCGACTGGACCGATCGACGGCAAGGAACAACCGAAACCGATCCCGGTTCCAGAGCCCAAGCCTTGAAGCAAAGAGAGATGCTAGTAATCAGGCGCAAAGCGATGGTTATAGCCGCGAATCCAAAATATGAGCTTATTGCACCGAGTATTGCCAAAGCACGAAATTGCGCCGTAGAAAAATAGTAAAAATATTTCTTAATGCAATAAAAAAGGGCCCGTAGAGGGCCCTTTTTTTAAAGCATTTAATTTCAACGATTGCCGTTACGTGGGCCATCGTCTTGCAGTCTAACGTTTACAAGCACACGAATTGTGCGGCCTGGACGATAGTCTGTTACTGCTTGGTAGGTCTGGCCTGCATAACGATAAGTCACTTTGTACGAATCGTAATTACCGTAGTTGCTGTTGTTGTTATCGTCATAAACAGTACGGCAGCGGCGCACGGTGCCAGCAGTACCATCACGATATTCGTAATCGTTATTGTCACGTTGCACCTTGTTGCCAATAGTGGCGCCAATCACAGCGCCTGCAACCGTGGCAGCTTTACGGCCATCACCTTTGCCGGCTTGATTGCCAAGCGCACCACCAATAATGGCACCTAATACGGCACCGCTTTTATTGTTGCTGCTATCACCACGATACAAACGGCCTGAACCATCGCGGTAGTAACCGTCGTCATAATCACTGGTTTGCTCGTTCCAGCATTCCTGACGTTGATATGTGCTGTAGCCATTATTCATGCGCTCTACGCGAATAACTTGAGCGTAATCGCTTCGTGAGTTGTTGTTGCCATAACGACTATCGTTGTAACCATTATCATTACGGTAGTCTTGCGGTGCAGCAAGGGCACCGCCCGCAGCAGCGGTCATTGCGAGTGTAAGCATACTGATTGCGATACGTTTCATAAGGTAATACTCCAAACGCCAGATTGGCGCGTAAGTCACGTTACACTTTCGTAACTGAACGGGACCATGAATTAAAGCAATAGATATTGATCATGTTAATAATTCCTACAGATACATGAAGCCAACGTTTAAACCGTAAATATTATGTGGGCAAACGCACAGATAGAAATCTGTAGAGTGCATTCCCTATTCATTCAATAATAATGGCTTCTTTTGAAACTACTTATTGAACTTAAGGCAGCAGTAATTTTTTTGTTGTTCATTTACTTTTGTTTTGTGGTCTTTGTGAAAGCTTGGTAGCTTTCGTGTTTATTTTATTTTTCTATTTCTGACGGCCCCAAACAAAAGAAAAACCATTACTGCAAAATGCCTCACACTGCCTAGCTTTTAAACCGATCCCTACAAATGCGGTAGAAATCTTCTAAAGGCTAAAAGGTCACGTTTTGTTAAATCCGGGCATGAATTAGTCGATATCACTCACTTTGGTCAATAATAGCGGCATGTTCTCCATCGAAACCCGTAATAAATGAAAACCCCTAAGGGCTTGCAGCCATTAATCGACGACGGCGTGATTGATGAAGTCGTGCGGCCACTCAAAAGCGGCAAGGAAGCCGATGTTTACGTCGTACGCTCGGGCGACGAAATTCGCTGTGCCAAAGTCTATAAAGACATGGCGCAACGCAGTTTTCAAGCCCGTGTGCAATATCAAGAAGGCCGCAAGGTTCGCGGCAGCCGCCAAGCGCGCGCCATGAGCAAGGCAAGCAAGTTCGGTAAAAAAGAGCAAGAGACTGCATGGAAAAACACCGAAGTCGATGCGCTATATAAATTAGTAGATGCCGGTGTGTGTGTGCCAAAACCACACGGCTATTTTCACGGTGTGCTGCTGATGGAATTGGTTACCGATGAAGCCGGGCACAGCGCACCGCGTTTAGGCGAAGTTGAGCTCAGCGCGGAGGAAGCTCGCTGGATTCATAGCGAGCTGATGGGCGATGTGGTGCGCATGCTTTGCATTGGATTGATTCACGGCGATTTGTCGGAATACAACGTATTGATTGCACCTTTCGGCCCCGTCATTATTGATTTTCCGCAAGTGGTCAGTGCGGCCGGTAATAATGCGGCGCGCGAGATGTTGCTGCGTGATGTGCATAATTTACGCGATACTCTTGCCCGCTTTGCGCCTGAACTTAAAGCAACTCATTACGGCGAAGAAATGTGGGCCTTATACGAAAGAGGCAAGCTACGGCCCGACACATTGCTGACTGGTGAATTTGTATTCGATGAGCACAGCGCCGATCTGCAAGCGGTCATGATGTCGATTGAAGACGCCAGACAGGAAGCCATTATTCGCCAGCAAGGTCGAGAAGAAGCCGCCGAGCGGGATTGATTTTACTGCGGCTTGTCGCGTGATCGGGTATGCGCCACTGCCGAAAGAATGCCAAGGCCGACGATAATTATTGACGCCACGACAATCCATTGTTGCGGTACATTCAATAAAATAGCGCCGTAAATGACACCGGCGAGTACTATCAAAATACCAAAAATATAAAGTAGGAATGACATTGTGAAGCTCCTCATGACTTAGGTATTAAGGCTAAGTCATGCCTAAAAAACAGTCCGTGCGTTTGCGCACATTCAATATAATAATCCGCGCCACAGCCGTGCAGTGCACTTGACCTGGTTCTAATTGTGGCGGACGCTATTGCTGCCCATCACAATAAACAGGAGTTCCTTATGAGCTACGTTGACGGTTTTGTGTTACCTATCCCTACCAAAAATATGGCGGCTTATCGCAAGATGGCAAAACTTGCTGGCAAAGTCTGGCGAGAATATGGCGCGCTAGATTACAAAGAATGTATTGCCGATGATGTAAAGCCCGGTAAGCACACTTCCTTTCCGCAAAGCGTCAAATTAAAGGCAGGCGAAGTCGTGGTGTTTTCGTTTATCGTTTATAAATCGAAAGCCGACCGCAACCGCATCAATAAAAAAGTCATGGCCGACCCAAGGCTTGCGGCCATGATGGACCCCAAAAGCATGCCCTTTGACGGTAAGCGTATGTTCTGGGGAGGCTTCAAAGTATTTGTTGATCTATAAACCCAGCCTAGTAAATCATTACAAGATAATCAACTGAACTAGGCTATGCTGTGGCGATGGAAACCTTAAAAACAGTTCTATTGCCACAGTCCAATACCTCGGGTGATGGCGAACGACTTGCTCGCGCCAGAATGTTTGCCGATGAAATGGCAACGCGTCGCACAGTGCGAGACTTCTCGAGCAAATCGGTGCCGCGTGCAGTGATTGAAGCTTGCATTAATACCGCAAGCACAGCACCTAGTGGCGCCAACCAACAGCCTTGGCATTTCGTGGCGATTTCCAACCCCGAAGTAAAGCACCGAATTCGCGAAGCCGCAGAAAAAGAAGAGCGTGAATTTTATGAACATCGAGCACCCGATGAGTGGCTGCAAGCGCTCGCACATTTGGGAACCGATGCGAACAAATCTTTTCTGGAAACCGCAGCATGGCTTATCGCCATATTTTACGAACGTACCGGGCCAGAACTTGATGGTCATAAAGCCAAGCGCTATTACCCGCACGAATCGACCGGCATCGCGAGTGGCCTGTTAATTGCCGCCCTGCATCGTGCCGGTTTAGTCACACTGACGCACACACCAAGCCCGATGGCTTTTTTGAACGAAATTCTGGATCGACCAAAGAACGAAATGCCGTATCTTCTTTTGGTGGTCGGCCACCCCGCCGACGATTGCCGTGTGCCGGATATTGATCGCAAGCGGTTTTCGGAAATTGCCAATTTTATTGAGTAAAGCAGGGCGGTGATGCCGCTAACCTAGAAAGCGCTTGTCATGACTAATAAATACGTGGGCCCCAAAAATGTTATGCCACAGATGCCTTTGTTTGGTATTGGTGCCAATTCACAATTTGAACATAATTATTTTTTCGCATTGTCGCCGGATGCCGATGTTCGAAAGCAGTTGAGCCAAGTTGCCAACGATTTAAAAGCCAGCGATTCTCTCAACGGTAGCTGGATTGCCAGCGAGCGCTATCATCTTACTTTGCATCACCTCGGCCAGTTTCCGGAAGTGCATCCGGATTTGGTAAAAAGAGCGTTGGCAGCGGCTAGTAAGATCCAGATGCCGGCCTTCAATATAAAGCTTGATCACTTTATGAGTTTCGACAGCAAGACCGGAAAATTTCCCTGCGTGTTGACATCGAAATACGAGTTGCCGGAGTTAAAGAATTTCTGGCAGGAAATGAAAAATAATTTATTGGCGCAAAGATTAGGGCAGAATCTGGCTAATAGTTTTACCCCGCATACCACTTTACTTTACAGTCGGCAGCCGGTCGTCAAAACGCATGCTATTACTCCCATTCAATGGCCGGTGAAAGATTTTGTGTTGATTGAAAGTCTGGTGGGAAAGTCCGAACATATTGAACTTGGCCGTTGGCATTTATCCGCGTAGGAGGACCCTTGGGCCCGACCGACCGTACTCTCAGGAATTAACATGACTCACGATCGCAACCCGCAAGCCGAACAAATGGGCGATGAATCGATGGTGCGCAACTTGGCGTATCAGGCCGATGCGATCTGGCCGCAGGAAAAACAGTTATTTGATCGGTATGCATTGTCGGGAAGCATAAAAATTCTTGATGTCGGTTGTGGTACTGGTGAAATTACCCGTCGCCTCGCAGAACATTATCCGGAAGCCACACTCACTGGCATGGATATTCTGGAATCCAATCTGGTGTTTGCCCGCCGCGATAGTGCAGAGCTCTCTGATCGAGTTAGCTATGAGCAAGGTGATGCCTTCAATTTGGTAAATGCCGACGCCAGTATCGATTTATTAGTGTGCCGACATATGTCACAGGCCGTGCCGGATTTCACTTTGGTATTAGCCGAGTTTAGCCGCGTACTAAAACCTGGCGGCGTTCTGCATTTGCTGTCGGAAGACTACGGCATGCTGCATTTTCCGGTAACAGAAGCATTGGACCCGGATCGCTTCTGGAACGAACACGCGATAAAGTTTTTACACGGCATAAAATGTGATGGCCGCATTGGCCGACATTCGCCGACGCTATTGCACAATGCCGGTTACCGGAATATTGCGATGGACTACATCACGGTAGATACATTGCGTGTTCCGCGTGAAATTTTCGCCGGCATTATTCGGTCTTGGCGCGATGGCTATGCCGCTGTTTTAGCGGAAACATCGGGCCGTACGATTGATGAAGTTAGCGCTGATATGAATGCACTTATCCATTCCATTGAAACACCGCCTAATTATGTTGTGTGGCATGTGCCGGTGATTTCAGGAAAAAAACCTGCATAAATATTGAGCTTGATTTGTGGGAGTGGCCGTGAGGCCTGACTCTAGACTAGACGATAGTGTCTGGCCTCAGGCGCTCCCACTACTTATTCAACAAGATGCATTTAATTTATTGCCGGTCTTTATTTATAGCTTACGGTCTTGGCTTCGGTGGTTTGATCGAGCGTCGAATTTCTTTTGGCGGCGGATCGATTTTCAACAGCATACCTGTGGCCGAATCGGTAAGCACATAAAGTCCGCCATCGGGTCCGGCGCGAACATCGCGTATTCGATAACCGAACTCGCTGAGCAGGCGTTCTTCTTTGGTGATAGTTTCTCCATTGACTTCAAGTCTTACTAATTGCTGTGCAGCCAATCCGCCGACGAAAAGATTCCCGTACCAAGCACTATTTTTATTCCGGTCATAAAACGCCATACCGCTTGGCGCGATAGAGGGTACCCAATAATGGATGGGCTGTTCCATTCCTGGCGCGCTAGTACCGGTAGCTTCGGGAATCGGTTGGCCGTTGTAATCAATGCCATAAGTAATAATCGGCCAGCCGTAATTTTTACCTGCCAAGGGAATATTTATTTCATCGCCGCCCATTGGGCCGTGTTCGTTCATCCATAATTTTCCGGTCCAGGGGTTGAGCGTTGCTCCTTGTGGATTACGGTGACCGTAAGACCAGATTTCCGGTTTGACATTGGCTTGGCTGATAAAAGGATTGTCCGCTGGAATCGTGCCATCGGGCCAGAGTCGAATTACTTTGCCCTGATGATGATCAAGATATTGTGCGGTGATGCGATTATTATTTTCGCCCAGCGTGACAAACAAATAGCCAGCTCTATCAAACACCAAACGCGAGCCAAAATGATTGCCGGTACTGAGCTTTGGCATTTGGCGAAATAATACCTGAGTGTTTTCCAATGCATTGCCAATTAATTTGCCCCGCATCACAGCGGTACCTGCGGTTCCGCTGGTACCTGCTTCGGCATAGGTCAGATAAACCCATTGGTTCTGGCTGAAATTAGGATCAATGGCTACATCCAACAGACCGCCTTGGCCTTGATTGTAAACGGCGGGGGTTCCGGTGACAGCAGGCGAGATTTGACCTTGCGAAAAAATTCGCAGGCGACCAGGACGTTCGGTAATCAGGATTCGTCCATCGGGCAAAAACGCCATACCCCATGGATTCACAAGATTTTTGACAATCGTGGTAACTTTTAAACTACCCAGTGAGCTGGGGCTGTAAACAACCTCTTGAGCAATGATGTTGCTGGTGGTGAGCAACAGTAAAGAGGCGAGAAATAAGCGCAATCGAAGCATGGCTGCACTCCTAATGGCTGGGGGGGATTCTAATTTACGCCATCAAACATCAACGCTGTGTAGATATTGAGAAGCTGATGGAGTCCGTCAAAAAATTAAGTTCTTCACATTAAGCCGCTTTTTTCTTTGTTACTTTTTTCTTGGCGCTTTTCTTCTTCGGTGCCGAGCGGCTCAGGGATTTTTCTGGCTGTTTGGGTGCTTGATCGCCGATAATCGACTTCACCGGGCAGGCGACGTAGATGGGACATTTTCTGCAACCGACCGCAATCGCAATGGGGCATATTGTCACTGGCATGGCTGTTCTCGCTGGCTGGCTTTATGGGTGCAGATCGGACTGCGGGGTTCTTGGAACCTGATCACTAGCATATAGCATCTTTAAGATAAATAATTGGCGATAAAATGTTTTATCGTTAAAAGTGGCACCGTAATTTCACGTGGTCTGGGAGTGCGCTATGAGCAAAAATGCCGAGTTACAACAACGCCGCGAAGCCGCAGTCGCTCGCGGTATTGGCCATGCCACCCAGCGCTATGCAGTGCGCGCATTGAATGCGGAAATCTGGGATGCCGATGGCAAGCGTTATATTGATTTTGGCGGTGGCATTGGCGTGCTCAATACCGGGCATCGACACCCCAAGGTGATGGCGGCCATTCAACGGCAGCTCGAGTGCTTCATTCATACCTGTGTGCAGGTAATGCCCTATGAACCTTACGTGGCACTGGCTGAAAAACTCAATGCGAAAGCGCCGATTGCAGGCGCTGCGAAATCGTTTTTTGTCAGCACCGGTGCCGAAGCAGTAGAAAATGCCGTCAAGATTGCGCGTGCCTACACCAAGCGCCCCGGAGTGATTGCATTTTCTGGTGGTTTTCATGGCCGCACGCTATTGGGCATGGCTTTGACTGGCAAAGTGGTGCCTTACAAAACCGGTTTTGGCCCATTCCCGGCGGATATTTATCACGCTCGTTTTCCGCACGCCTATCACGGCGTTAGCGTGCAAGACGCACTCGGCGATATTGCGCATTTATTTAAATACGATATTGAAGCCGAGCGCGTGGCAGCTTTTATTATCGAACCGGTACAAGGCGAGGGTGGCTTTACTGTTGCGCCACCGGAATTTATATCGGCATTAAAAAAACTCTGCGATCAACACGGTATTTTATTAATCGCCGATGAAGTGCAAAGCGGTTTTGCGCGGACCGGAAAATTATTTGCAATGGAACACTACGCTGAACACGCAGACATCATCACCGTTGCAAAATCGATTGGTGGCGGTTTGCCATTGGCTGGAGTGGTGGGTCGTAGTGAAGTGATGGACGCTCCGGCGGCGGGCGGTTTGGGCGGTACTTACGGCGGCAATCCGGTGGCTTGTGCGGCGGCATTGGCAGTGTTCGACGTAATTGAATCCGAGAACTTATTGCAGCGTTCACAAATGATTGGCGAACGCGTTCGCAGCTTTGTTGCTGAGTTACAGAAAGAGGTCAGTTTGGGTATTGGTGAAATTCGCGGCCTGGGCGGAATGATCGCATTTGAAATGATTCAACCCGGCAGCAGCTATACACCCGACGCCGATGCCACCAAAGCACTCACCACTCGTGCAGCAGAACTGGGCCTGATTCTGCTTTCCTGTGGCGTGTATGCCAATACCATCCGGGTGCTGGTGCCTTTAACAGTAGAAGATGAAATTTTGGAAGAGGCTTTAAGCTTGCTGGAACGCGCCTTGCGCGATGTGCGCCCGTAGGAGCGCCTTTAGGCGCGACCTAGTACGCCAAATCGCTCGCGCCTAAAGGCGCTCCTACACATTAAATCGATTCAAGTATTTACTCAATTTCGATAGCCGCCGGCCCTTGGCACTCGTTACAATATGCGTCTTGTCCCATCTGACCGATATTATGAGCGCCCAAATCGCCCCGACCGCGTCCCAAAATGCCATTATTGCTGCCGCTAGCCTTGGTTTATCGGGCGGCGCTGCTAGCCAAGTCGAAGCTTTCACCGCTGCGTTTTACGCGCGCTTACCCGAAGAAGAATTAGCCCTGCGCAGTGCGCAAGACTGGGCCAATATTGCCCGCAGCAGCTTCGCTTTTGTTCAAAAACGTCAAGCCGGTGCTGCCAATATCCGCGTGTTTAATCCGCAACAGGCGAGCGACGGTTTTGAAAGTAGCCACACGGTGATTCATATCGTCAATGACGATATGCCGTTTTTAGTCGATTCGGTCAGCATGGCTTTGAGCAGTTTTGCCTGCTCATTGCATACCTTGGTACATCCGGTTTTTGCAATTTCGCGCGATGCCAGTGGCCAGCTTTTAGCAATTGATTCCGGTGCCAATGAATCTTTAATTTATCTGGAAATTGATCGTCAAGCCAGCAATGACGATATGGAAAAAATTCGCAGCGCCATTGCCACCGCTTTGAGTGATGTACGTGAGTCGGTCACCGATTGGCGAATAATGCGTGACAAGATGAATGCCATTGCCGACGAAATGGCAACGCGTCCCATGCCTGCTACCGCAAGCCAGCGTTCTGAAGCGCAGGATTTTTTACGCTGGGCAGCAGACAACCATTTTACTTTTCTGGGCTATCGCGAATACGAAGTTTCCAATATCCAAAATCAACGTATGCTGACGGTCGTTGCCGGTAGTGGTCTCGGTTTGATGCGTGGAAAAGACGAAGAAGTAAAGCCGCGTCCACTAGCAGGTTTGGCAGCGGCTGATTTACCTGCTGGCGCCACCATGGAGCCGCTGATTCTTACCAAAACCAATGCGCGTTCCACCGTTCACCGCGCCGGTTATATGGATTACATCGGCGTACTGGTATTCAACGAAAGTGGCAAGGCCATTCGCGAACAACGCTTCCTGGGTTTATACACATCGAGCGCTTATAAACGCCGCCCTTGGGAAATTCCCATGGTGCGTCAGCGCCACGAAGCGGTGATGGAAGCTTCTGGTCTGGGTGAAAACAGTCATAGCGGAAAAGCCCTGCGGCATATTCTGGAAACCCTTCCGCGCGATGAGCTTTTCCAAGCCAATACCGAAGAGCTGTCACGTACGTGCATGGGCATTCTGGCCTTGCAGGAACGAGTGCGTCCTAAATTATTTTTACGCCGTGACCCCTTCGGACGTTTTTATTCGGCACTGGTTTACATTCCACGCGATCGTTTTAGCACTGAAGTGCGTGAGCGTATTGAAGCTTTGTTTATGCGTGAACTCAAAGGCGAACGCTTGGATACCAATATTCAAATTGGTGAATCGCCACTGGCACAATTGCATTTAATTATTCGACCGAAAAGTGGTCAGAAAGCAACTGCTGATACCGCAATGCTCGAAGCTGAATTATTACGAATCGTGCGCAACTTTCAAGACGAATTACGCGATGCCTTGGTGCAACAAAGCGGCGAAGAAAAAGGTCTGAAGCTCGCTAATCGTTTTGGCCGTGCTTTGCCTGGGTCCTATGTCGAGTCGGTGCCGCCTGTCATTGCTGCCGAAGATATTGAACAAGCAGATTATCTGGAAACCGAAGACCAGTTGCGTCTGAATCTTTATCGATTCCCGGACGACAATGGTCTGCGTTTCAAATTGATTCGCCTGAGTAAAGAAATTGCATTGTCGGACGCACTACCCATGCTCGAAAATCTCGGGCTTCGCATCAACAGCGAACATCCTTACGAATTAAATCTGGATGAAGGGCGTATTGTTATCCAGGATTTTGAAGTCGAACCCACCGCTGGCACCATTGAAGTCGAAAATTCGCGAGCTCGTTTCGAGCAGGCATTTGGCGCCGTGTGGGCTGGCGAAGCCGAGAGCGATGGTTTCAATCGTTTAGTTCTGGCCGCAGGTTTAAGCTGGCGCGAAGTGGCCGTGTTGCGTGGTTACTGCAAATATCAATTGCAAACCGGTGTGCCGTTTTCACAAATTTACATGGAAGAAACTCTGGTTCGCTATCCATTAATCGCCCGTTTGCTGGTCGAGTTATTTGCTGCGCGTTTTGAACCTTGTCGCGATGGCAAAACTGATGCTGCCACTTGCAATCTTCTGCATAGAAATTTGATTGATATTGTGCCAGTGGCCGAGCGTGAAAAAATTGCCACCATTCTGGAAGAAGTAGCGGCTGATCGTGCACTCGATCGCGAAGCACAATTTGATGCCTGCGACGATGCCTTGGCAATTTTGCTGGAGAAAGTAGCGAGCCTCGATGAAGATCGTATTTTGCGTAGTTTCATCACCGTGATAAAGGCCACATTGCGGACCAGTTTTTATCAGCTTAAAAATGGTAGCCATCGTGATTACATCAGTTTCAAATTCGATGCATCGAAATTGCCGGATTTGCCAAAGCCAAGACCCTATCGCGAAATCTTTGTGTATTCGCCTTGGGTAGAAGGCGTGCATCTGCGTTTCGGACCGGTAGCGCGTGGCGGCTTGCGTTGGTCAGACCGCCGTGAAGATTTCCGAACCGAAGTGTTGGGCTTAGTCAAAGCACAGATGGTAAAAAATACCGTTATCGTGCCCGTCGGATCGAAGGGTGGTTTCTTCGTAAAACGCTCACCAGTGGGTGGTGACCGTGATGCCGTGTTAGCCGAAGGTATCGCCTGCTACAAACGCTTCATCAATGCCTTGCTCGACATCACCGACAATATTGTCGATGGCAAAATCGTACCGCCGCTCGATGTCGTTCGCCATGACAAAGACGATCCGTATTTAGTCGTAGCGGCTGATAAAGGTACGGCTACTTTTTCCGATATTGCCAATGGAATTTCAGCCGAGCATGGCTTCTGGCTCGACGATGCCTTTGCCTCTGGCGGTTCGGTCGGTTACGACCACAAAGGCATGGGCATTACCGCGAAAGGCGGTTGGGAATCGGTTAAACGTCATTTTCGCGCCCTCGGCCGCGATTGCCAAAAGCAAGACTTTACTTGTGTTGGCGTCGGCGATATGTCGGGCGATGTTTTCGGCAACGGAATGTTGTTATCAGAAAAAATTCGTTTGTTGGCTGCATTTGATCATCGTCATATTTTTCTTGATCCAAACCCGGACTCTGCAATTTCTTTCAAAGAACGCGACCGTCTGTTCAAACTTCCACGTTCAAGCTGGGACGACTACGACAAAAGTTTAATTTCTGCCGGTGGTGGTCTGTATGCACGTAATGCGAAAACCATTCCGTTGACACCAGAAGTAAAATCAGCCTTGCATATCGAAACCGATCAGGACTCGATGACGCCGGCAGATTTAATGAATGCCATTCTAAAAGCGCCAGTCGATTTATTGTGGAATGGCGGCATTGGCACCTATGTCAAAGCAAGCTCGGAAACCCATGCCGAGTGTGGTGATCGTGCCAATAATGGTCTGCGTGTGAATGGCAATGAACTTCGCTGCAAAATGGTGGGCGAGGGTGGCAACCTGGGCATGACACAACGCGGTCGTATTGAAGCGGCCCACGCAGGTGTTCTACTCAACACCGACTTTATTGATAACTCGGCCGGTGTCGATACTTCCGATCATGAAGTGAATATCAAAATTCTGCTCGGTGCCGTTGTTCAGCGCGGTGACATGACAACCCCAGAACGCAATACTTTATTGGCGAGCATGACCGATGAAGTCGGCGAGTTGGTGTTGATGGATAACTATCGTCAAAATCAGGCGATCAGTGTGATGGAAGCCATGAGTACGTCGCGCTTAGGTTCATTCGGTCATTTCATTCGTACACTTGAATCGCAAGGTCTGCTTGATCGCGGTATTGAATTTTTACCGACCGACGCTGAACTGAGTGAGCGTAAATCCCGTGGTCAGGGTTTAACGCGACCCGAATTGTCGGTGCTATTGAGTTACGACAAGATTGTCATCTTCAACGAATTACTTGACTCCGACGTGCCGGAAGATCCTTACTTGTCGAAAGAGTTGCAGCGCTACTTTCCAAAACCACTGCAAGAAAAATACGCTTCCGATATGCAGAACCATCGTCTGCGCCGTGAAATTATTGCCACCATGGTGACCAATTCCATGGTCAATCGTATGGGTTCGACTTTCCTCTTGCGTATGCAAGAAGACACCGGCGAAACACCGGCACAAATTGCCAAGGCCTACACTATTTGTCGCGAAGTATTGGAAGCAAGGCATTGGTGGCTGGGCATCGACAATATGGATTTAAAAGCGTCGGAAACCGCGCAAATTTCCGCGCTGACCGGTATCTGGCATTTACAACGCAATATGACCCGCTGGCTTTTGAATAAGCCAGGCGAGACTTTGAATATTGCCGCGCAAGTGGAGCGTTATTCTGCACCAATGCAAGCCTTGAAGGCAGCCTTGCCCGCTATCTTGCCGGCCGAAAGTCGCGCCAGTGTTGAAGCTGAGAAAAAAGCCTGGATGAAACAAGGTTTCTCATCCGACATGGCTGATGATTTTGCAAAACTACCTTACCTAACTTATGCAATGGACATCATCGAAGTTGCACTTGAACGCAAAACCGAGGTTGCACAAGTGGGCCAAGCTTACTTTGCCTTATCCGATGCACTTCATACCAAGTGGCTAATGGATAACGTCGAAACACTTCCGGTCGAAGGTCGTTGGCATGCACAGGCACGCGGTGTGTTGCGTGATGAATTGCAGGCGCAACAACGAGCGCTCGTTGGCATCGTACTTTCACAAGGCGCTAATAATAAATCAGCCGATGCCATCGTCGCCGATTGGTTGTCACGCGACGACGCCACCTTGAAATACACCCTGAGTATGTTTGCCGATATGCGAAATTTGCGCAGCATGGATTTCGCAACCTTATCTGTTGCCGTGCGTCGATTGGCACAGATTGCATCGGCAAGTTCAAGGGCTACATGAAGAGTACCTCGCCATGCATAATAAGTTATTGATATTTCCTGACAAGAATGGCTATAAATAAAAAAACCCCGCATTGCGGGGTTTTTAAAAATCAGAAAAAAACTTAGCGACGTTTTTTCTTGTCTTTATCTTTTGGCAGATTACCGAATTTGCGCATTTCTTTTGCTAATTCCAAATCTTGTTCTGGGAAATAATCGCCTTCCCATTTCGTCAAATTGCCGTTTTCAAAATAGAGTGTCATGGTTTTTATTTCCATATCACTATAACGATGACGTTGGGTAGCGGTGTAATCCCAGCGGCTTTGATGAAATGGATCAGCAATCGGTGGCGTGCCGACTAATTGATAAACTTCTTGCTGACTCATGCCTACTTTGAGCTGATCAACGTTCTTTTTATCGAATAAAGTGCCTTGATAAACCGGTTGGCGATAGAGCACATTGCAACCCGATATAAATACGAGGGTGAGGCCGATTAGTACTAGCTTTGGAAATAGCTTACGCATTGCGAGATTCGTCATATGGGAAACCGTGTGATGATACACTAAGCCCAGACCAGCTAGCGCTAAAAAAGTTGCATTGGAGCCACAAAACCATGGAAACACAGGATTTACGCAAGGTCGGCCTGAAGGTCACCCATCCCCGAATCCGTATTCTCGAGTTACTGGAAACCTCGGGCTCAAAGCATATGAGTGCCGAAGATATCTACAAACAGCTCATTGGCGACGGTGAAGATATTGGCTTGGCAACGGTTTATCGGGTTCTTACCCAATTTGAGGCCGCCGGTCTGGTGCTCAAACATAATTTTGAAGGCGGCACCGCTGTTTATGAAATGGACCGCGGCCAACACCACGACCATATGGTCGATTTAGATACCGGCAAAGTGGTCGAATTCACCAGCCCGGAAATTGAAAATCTGCAAAAGCAAATCGCCGACAAACACGGTTATGTCATCGAAGAACATAGTTTGGTGTTGTACGTGAGAGCGAAGAAGAAAAAGTAGGTAGGGTGGATCCCGCGCAGCGGTTGACCAGCTAAGCTGTTAAAAACCCACCATCTCACACACCATCGCAATCTACGGTGGAATCACCAACGGCGTGCCGCCTGTTGCCGGTTCCACCCTACGTCTCTAATTAAGCTGCGCCTGCTTCAGCATTTGCTTCGCATTCGCGGGTGTTTCCTTACTAATTTCCAAGCCACCTAGCATACGTGCCAGTAAGTAGGGTGGATCCCGCGTAGCGGTATCCACCATGTCAAACATCATCGCAATCTGTGGTGGAATCACCAATAGCGTGCCGCCGATTGCTGGTTCCACCCTACGTTTCTGAAATTTTTTCGATAGATTATTTGAATTTCGTGGCGGGCTTTTCGGGACGTGCTACACGATATTGAATTCGTCGTAGTCTTGTGTCGGGCAGGGGCCCGACCTACTGCTGTGCTTGCTTCAACATCTGCTTCGCATTCGCGAGTGTTTCCTTGCTGATTTCCAGGCCGCCCAGCATGCGGGCAAGTTCTTCGATGCGGGTTTTCGCATCCAGCGCAGTCACCACACTATGCGTGCTGCCATTGCTGACGGATTTCGATACCTGAAAATGATTATGACCTTGCGCAGCAACTTGCGGCAGATGCGTGACGCACATGACCTGGCGTTCCGCGCCGAGTGCACGTAGTTTTTTGCCGACCACTTCTGCAACGGCGCCACCGATGCCGCTATCGACTTCATCGAAGATCATGGTGGGCACGGAATCCAACCCGAGTGCGGCGACTTCGATGGCTAGACTAATGCGTGCAAGCTCGCCGCCAGAAGCGACTTTGCGTAGTGCTCTTGCTGGTTGACCGGGATTTGCCGACACTAAAAACTCCACTCGTTCGGCGCCCGAGGCCAGTGGTTTGTCATTTTCCTGCGGCTCCAGCGCAATTGAAAATACGCCGCCGGGCATACCGAGTTCATGCATCAGATTGGTCACGGTCTTGCCGAGTATTTTTGCCGATTTTTCACGCGATTTTGAAAGTTTTTCAGCCGCTTTCTGCCATGACTCTAAAACCAGAGACTGGGTTTTCAATAAATCTTGCAGCGCGAGGTCTTTACCGCGCAAAGTTTCACATTCGCTTTGCAGTACTTCGTAACGCGTTCCTAGCTCTAGTAGTGGCACGCGATGTTTGCGTGACAGTTCATGCAGACGACTCAGATTATTTTCCAATTCCTGAAAACGAGCTGGATCGAGCTCCAGATCATCACGCAGTTTTTCCAGTGAGCCCGAGGCTTCATCGAGTTGAATTTCTGCGGTGTCGAGTAATTGGGTAATTTCCAATAAACGCGGTTCGTGTTCCGCCAGTTTTTGTAGATGCGTTGAAAGTTGCCGTACGGTATTGGAAAGCGCAAAGCTGTCGTCGCCTTGCAAGCGTGAAAGCGCCATATCAAAGCCTTGCAGCAGGCTGGCAGAATGCGCTTGGCGGCGATGTGCCGCTAGTAATTCTTCAATAGCTTCAGACGACAAAGCCTCGTTTTTCAGTTCCTGTATTTGATGTTCCAGATAATTAATTCGATCACTGACATCACCGGTATTGCTGAGCTCCTGAATCTGTTTATTGAGCTCATTCCATTGTTTTGCGAGTGTAGCCACCGGCTCTTGTAAATTAGTATGCGAAGCAAAAGCGTCTAGTAAACTTAATTGCTGACTGCGTTCGAGCAGCGCTTGATGTTCATGCTGACCATGAATTTCAACCAATAAACTGCCTAGTTCGGATAATTGCGACAACGTGGCAGCACGGCCATTAACCCATGCCTTCGAACCACCATCGGCACGAATAACCCTGCGAAGTTGGCAAGTATTGTCGTCATTGTCATCGAGCTCCGCATCGCGTAACCAGGCCTGAGCATAAGGCGCGTCGTCCAGTGAAAACTCGGCCGATAATTCGGCGCGTTCGGCCCCATGTCGAACAATGCCGACTTCGGCGCGAGCGCCGGTGAGCCACATCAAGGCATCGACCAATAAGGACTTACCCGCCCCGGTTTCTCCGGAAACCACAGTCATGCCCGCACCAAAACTTAATTCGGCGCTGGAAACCACGGCGAAATCTTTTAAAACCAATTGAATTAGCATGTGCCTATTTTGCCCAATCAATACGCTTTTAGGTGAGGATTTTTCTGAAACCGCTTGCGATGGGCAAAATAAATGCAAAGTATCGCAAAAGCTGAGATTTGAAAACATTTTATGAATGCAGCTTTTCTATAAACTATCGTCACAGCGGGCTGGAAGCTTCACTCCTTGTCACCAACACCTCATCGCCACTAGAAGTGGCTCCTACAAAAACCATCACGGGCAGTATTTCTAAACCATGACCGAACTACTCGATCCGCGCGCACGCCATTTATTACGAAGTCTGATCGCCCAGCATATTCATGATGGTGCGCCGGTGGGCAGCCGCATGTTGGCGAAAAGCTCCGGTTTGGACATTAGCGCAGCGACTATTCGAAATATCATGGCCGATCTTGAAGAACTGGGTTTGCTGGCTGCGCCACATACTTCGGCAGGGCGTATCCCCACGGCTCAAGGTTATCGGGTCTTTGTCGATTCATTGATCCAGGTCGAGCCTATGGCAGCCATTCAAATGAATCAGCTGCGGGAAACCATGAACCCATCGGCCGGAACCCAGAGCTTGCTAGCCAATGCCGGTGAAATGCTGTCGGCGATGAGTCAGTTCGTGGGTGTGGTGTCGGTGCCGCAACGCGGGCAATTCGCTTTCCGCCATATTGATTTTGTGGCGCTTGATGGCAATCGCGTGCTGGTCATTTTGGTTTTTACCGATAACGAAGTGCAGAACCGCATTATTCATACGCGTCGGTTTTTCTCGCCCAGTGAGTTGGAGCAGACCGCTCAATATTTGAATCACCAGTTTGCCGGTCGGCCTTTGGGCGATATTCGCGCCGCACTGGTGCGTGAATTGCGTGACACCAAAGACGAAATGCAGAAAGTGCTGGCTGCTGCTGTAGAGCTATCGGAGCATGCTTTCGAGACTACCAATGAAGATGTTTTATTGACCGGCCAAACCCGCTTGATGGGGGCTCCGGAGATGTCGGATGTCGAACGTTTGCGTGATTTGTTCGATACCTTTTCTCGGAAACGCGAAATTTTAGGCTTATTGGAGCGCTGTATGAAAGCGCCCGGTGTTCGCGTATTTATTGGCGAAGAAAGTGGGCTGGCCCCGCTGGATGCCTGCACCGTTATCACCGCGCCGTATGGCTCGCAGGGCAAAGTGCTGGGCGTGTTAGGCGTTATAGGCCCAACTCGCATGGCCTATGAGCGGGTCATTCCCATGGTGCAGGCGACAGCCGATTTACTCGGTCAGGCCTTGAATCCGGACGGTCCGACCCCATAAACCGTTCAGACCTCGCGTGACGAGGCAATCAAGATAGGACAAAACATGCATACCGAACCTAATATTCCGGGCGTTGACGAGCCCGAGGCCACAGATTTGTCAGGCGATGCCCAGCTGCAACTTGAACTTGAGGCATTGCGCATTGCCATGGGCAATATCCGCGATGAAGCATTACGTGAACGTGCCGAGCTCGATAATCAACGCAAGCGCTT
>JAYSXB010000174.1:0-3976 GCA_043717775.1 Arenimonas sp. | reverse complement strand
GGCGAATGTGACCATTTGCCGGAACAGGCTTTCTACATGGTTGGCGGTATCGATGAAGCCATCGAGAAAGCCAAGAAAATGGCAGAAAAAGCGTAGGTCGGGCCTCGGCCCGACAAACAGACTGCGATAAATTAAAGATTGCGACAAACCAAAGAAAGTCGGGCCGAGGCCCGACCTACGGAAATAAACTATGACTTCTACAATCCGTTGCGACATCGTCAGTGCCGAGAATGAAATTTTTCACGGTGATGTACAAATGGTCGTGGTCACCGGTGAAATGGGCGAGCTCGGTATTGCTCCACGCCATGCACCGCTGATCACGCGCTTGAAGCCGGGTTACGTGCGCGTCACTTTAGCGAACGGCGAGCAGCAGGAGTTTTATATTTCCGGCGGTATTCTCGAAGTGCAGCCACAAGTGGTTTCGGTATTAAGCGACACGGCGATTCGTGCTGCTGATCTGGACGAAGCCAAAGCGAAAGCCGCCAAGGAAGACGCTGAACGCATTCTTGCAGGTCGTGGCGAAGCCTTGGAAATTGCCGAAGCCCAAACCAAGCTAGCCGAAGCCATGGCGCAATTGCAGGCGCTGGAGCGCTTACGCAAAAACATGAAGCACTGAGTCTGATAAAGAAAGATGCGCTTACTGAAAAACGCCGCTTAAGCGGCGTTTTTTATGATTGCCAATTAGCATAACGAAATATCGTAGGAGCGCCTTTAGGCGCGAATAAATCTGCGACAAACTCATTCGCGCCTAAGGGCGCTCCTACGGCAAATTTATGGTGCTTCTGATAGCATCTCATTCCAGCATCCGCGTCCGAGCAAGCCCATGACCCAAGCCCTGCATATCGTTATTCTCGCTGCCGGTGAAGGCAAACGAATGAAGTCGGCTTTACCAAAAGTGTTACAAAAAATTGCGGGCAAACCGATGCTCGCGCATGTCGTCGATGCTGCCCGCGCGCTGGAGCCGGTGGCTTTGCATATTGTCTATGGTCATGGCGGTGCGCAAGTACGCGAGGCGTTTTCGGATCAAAGCGATTTGCGATGGGTCGAACAAGCCGAACAAAAAGGCACAGGTCATGCCGTGCAACAAGCTATGCCCGGCATTCCCGATAACGCACGTGTGATGATCTTGTACGGTGATGTTCCACTCATTCGTACCGAAACCCTGCAAGCGATGTTGGCTTTTGATGCCAGCCTTGTGGTGTTGGCCGCCGAGTTGGAAAACCCGACTGGTTACGGTCGTGTTGTTCTGGACGCAGTGGGCAATGTTGCTGCTATCGTTGAACAAAAAGATGCGAGTGCCGAGCAGCGCTCGATTCATTTAATCAATACCGGCATGATTGCCGCGCACGTCAGCATGTTGAAAAAATGGCTGGCGGGTTTGAAAAATAATAATGCCCAAGGCGAATATTATTTAACCGATGTCTTCGCATCGGCGGCCCACGAATATCAGGCCGCTACCGTAGTTCGCTGCGGCGATGTCATTGAAACCGAAGGCGCCAATGACCCGTGGCAGTTAATGCAATTGGAACGTGCTTATCAAATACGCGCAGCAAAAAAACTAGCGCAGGAAGGCGTCCGATTGATCGACGCCGCCCGATTCGATTTGCGTGGTGAACTGAGCGTGGGTACCGATGTAGAAATTGATGTCGATGTCATTATCGAAGGTAAAGTAATACTGGGCAATGGCGTAAAAATCGGCCCCTTCAGTCGCTTGAAAAACGTATCGCTGGCCGATGGTGTGCAAGTGCATCCGCATTGCGATCTGGAAGGCGTTGTTGCCGCAGCGAATTGTGTCATTGGGCCATTCGCTCGTTTGCGCCCCGGTACCGAGCTGGGTGAAGCGGCGCATATCGGCAATTTTGTCGAAACCAAAAAAACAAAAATTGGCAAAGGCAGTAAGGCTAATCACTTAACGTATTTGGGTGATGCGGTGATCGGTGAAAAAGTAAATATTGGCGCCGGCACCATCACCTGCAATTATGACGGCGTCAATAAATTTCAAACCAACATTGAAGACGGCGCGTTCGTTGGATCAAATTCGTCACTGGTAGCACCAGTGACGATTGCAAAAGACGCAACCATTGGCGCCGGTAGCGTAATTACAAAAAATGCACCCGCTGGCGAGCTTACGGTTTCACGGGCGCGGCAGGTGTCGCTTTCGGAGTGGCGTCGTCCACGGAAGCAATAACACGCTTCGCTTTACGCAAGGCTTGCGATGCTTGATCGGCAAGTTTCAATAAAGCCTCGCGTTCAAAGGCATCGCTTTGCATAACTACAACAACGCCCTTGTCTTCAAATAGCAATTCCTGTTCCTTATTGCTGCGAGTTATTGCCGCGTTTGACCACGGACCTTTAGGTTCGGCCCAATCTTCCCGGCCAGAGGCTTTAATTTCTGGCAGCACACTCGCGAGCCAAGCTTCTGAAGTCATCGGCTCAGCCATCGATAAATTATGGGTGCTAATTAAATCCATCTTCAAGACCGGAATATGGTCGGCATTGGTCCAAACACTATGGCCCGCGACATTAGGCTGTTGTTCGGAGTCCTGGCAATCTTGTGTGCCAGAAAATTTTGGCAGTAAAGTGCAAAGAGACACCGTGGCCGCCTGAGTAAGTGGATGCTCATCTGAATTGGTAGGGGACGCCGTTTCTTTCTGGCCGTAAAACCACCATGTTGCAATACCTGCAGCAAAAAGCAGTAGCAATGCAATAAAAATACCGTTATTAACCTGTTTGTCGTTGATGGTTTTGAAAATTCCCATTGGCTTATCATCCCGAGTACAAAACATTAATAATTCAAGAGTACTTCAATGTACACGCAATCGCATAGCATTAACCTGGCTATGCTACGGTTTATACGCGTAACAAGCGGCAGCACGCGAGCATATCCCCCGCCCACTAACAAGGCCAGAAAAATGATACTCAATTCAAAGACTAAAATGTTGCTGCTGTCGGCAAGTATTGCATGGCTGTTGGGCTGCAAGCCTCCGATGGAGAGTGCCGATAACAAGCCAACGACAGTGCCCGAAGCCAGTGTGCCGATAGAAGCGCCTCCTAAGGCAGAAGTACTGCCGACGGCAATGAATGACCCCGAAGTGATTAACTTTCAGGGCTTTGGTCCGGCAAAATTCGGAGGTGATGAGGAATCAGTCAGAATGTCATGGGGCAGGCCGCTAAATGCCACCGAGCCAGCTAAAGGCTCGACCTGTGTGTATCTCAATCCCGAAGTAATGCCCGAGGCAAAACGCGGCATCGTTTTTATGTTTGAAGACGCCAAATTTGTTCGTTATGACGTCGATGACTGTAGCCAGATTGCACCGGGTAATTTTAAAGTTGGCGATGCCGCTGCCGATATCAAGACTGCTTTTGCTGGCCGAGTCGAAGAAGCCCCGCACAAATATATTCCAAAAGGTTTTACCTTGACGGTAAGCCCTGAAGATAAATCAGCCGCGCGTTTAATTTTTGAAATGGGTGAAGACGGAAAAGTCTTGAAATGGCGCATAGGCGTGCCGCCACAAGTTTTTTATGTGGAAGGCTGCAGTTAAAAAACTAAGAATGGCTTTATTTTTTTGTTGAGAAGTGGTCGTCCGCAGCCTCCTACGTTTAGCACTTCGTATGAGGCCGCTGCGACCGCCACGGATGGCGGAAGTGCAGGCTTTTAACAGACGAATGTCTGGCCAAACGCAGGAGCAGTTTTCTGCCGGGCGACGAATTAAGCGGGCAAAGTTATCGACACCATCAAACCACCACCTTCACGATTGCTGAGGGCAATCCGGCCGCCATGGGCTTCGATAATCTCGCGGGTTAACGCAAGCCCCAGTCCGGTGCCGCTGCGTTTGGTCGAATAAAATGGCACCAGCGCATTGGCCATCACGGCGTCGCTCATGCCCTTGCCGCGATCAGAAATATCGATGCGAACAAATTCGGCAATATGGCGTATCGATAATTTCACTTCGGAAATATCGGAGTCGGATTCGGC
>JAYSXB010000173.1:0-10186 GCA_043717775.1 Arenimonas sp. | reverse complement strand
AGCAATCTTATGTCGATCCCATCAAGGACGGCGATTTATTCGATGCATCTCTGCGCGGTTTATTGCAGGAACTCGATCCGCATAGTGCCTATCTTGATAAAAATGAAATGCAGGAATTACTGGAATTTTCTTCAGGCACTTATCAAGGTATTGGTATTGAAGTGGAACTGCGCAAAGACAAAAGTTTAGCCATCGTTTCGCCGATTGATGGCTCACCGGCCGCAAAAGCTGGTTTGCGCCCGGGCGATATTATTACCGCCATTGATGGCAAGCCGGTGAAAGGCAGTAATGTCAATAACGCCAGTCTTGGTTTGCGTGGCAAGCCCGGCTCCATGGTGCGTTTGAACATTACGCGCGCCGGCGAAGCTGGCACGAAAGAAGTTCTCGTCACTCGCGAATTGATTAAACTCGATAGCGTGAAAGCACGCATGCTAGAGCCCGGTTATGGCTATGTGCGAGTCAGCACTTTTCAAGAAGACACTGGCCGCAGTCTAGTGCGAGAAGTGAATGCCTTGAAAAAATCGCAGAGCGGAAAGCTGCGAGGTTTAGTGATTGATTTACGCAGTAACCCAGGTGGCTTGCTGGACGCGGCCCTGCAAATTGCCGATGCATTTCTTGATTCGGGTGTGATTGTCAGCACCCGGGGCCGGATGGGGGATTCCAATTTAATTTTGCGGGCATCGCCCGGCGATATTTTAAATGGCGCGCCGATAATTGTTTTAGTCGATGTCGGTAGCGCCAGTGCCTCCGAAGTGGTGGCGGGCGCATTGAAAGACCAAAAGCGTGCACTGGTGATGGGCAGTCGTACTTTCGGTAAAGGCTCAGTACAAAAAGTATTTCCCATGACCCGTGGCGATGGCATCAAGCTCACTATTTCGCGTTATTACACGCCTAATGGAAAATCGATTCAGGCGAACGGCATCATGCCCGACGTTATTGTCTCCGGCAATGCCAACAAGGCAATTCGTGAGCAAGACCTAGTCGGACATCTCGCTGGCGATGATGAAGTGGAGGATGGATTTTCGCGTGGCGAATCGATCAGTGGCGACGATATTATTAATCGTGCATTGGCACGTTTGAAATTGGCGAGTGCGCCGAAGGCCAAAGCCAAAAAGTAATCGTGTAGGAGCGAGCTCTGCTCGCGAAAGATCTGCGAAAAACTGCACGTAGGAGCGAGTTCTACTCGCGAAAAACCTGCGACAAACTTCATGTAGGAGCGAGTTCTACTCGCGAAAAGCTTGCCACGAAGTGGGCTTTCGCAGGCCATTCGCGAGTAGAACTCGCTCCTACGGGGTAATATTTCCGCAAGCCATTCGCGAGTAGAACTCGCTCCTACGAAGGTAATACTTTCGCAGGCCATTCGCGATTCGCGAGTAGAACTCGCTCCTACGGATGTAATATTTTCGCAGGCCATTCGCGAGTAGAACTCGCTCCTACGCCTACGTTTCATTATCTCGCAAGTTAACGCCCAGGTTTTGAGGGCATCGGAAACGGCATCACCACTTTCTCGCCCGTGGTGGCATCACGAATGGCCAGTTGGCCTTTTCTATCGACTTCTTCAATTCGCACGATGCTTTGCATCGGCAGGTGTAATACTTTGGTATTGGAAAATTCGTCACGCAGGCGCTCTTCGGTTGGATCCACTACGAGCCCTTCGTTTACATCGAAAACCAGTTCGCTTATTTCGGTAAAGCCCCAGATATCGCCCGACATAATTTTACGGGCGTAGAGCTCATAGATTTTTCCGGCGTTGAAGAAAGTAATTTTGTAGAGCTTTTTCATAAGATTATTTGAGTCGCGGGAGATGAATAAAAGGTCGCATTAACAGGGCAATCATAATGCCTGCGGCAAAGCCGCTTACATGGGCCCACCACGCGACATAGCCGAAGGCCGGACCCAGAAAAGTAAATAACCATTGCAATAAAGCCCAGATGCCGATCAATACCACGGCGGGTAGGCGGATAAATTCCAGCCACAGACCAAGCGGTAATACGATACCCAAGCGTGCGCTGGGGAATAATGCCAAATAGGCACCAATGAGTGCTGATACGCCACCGCTGGCGCCGACAATTAATCGACCCGGGGTGTCCAACATCAATGAAGCCACGAGATTGGCAATGGCGCCGCCGACTAAAAATACTGTCAGTAAACGCCAGGGCCCGAGTGATTTTTCCGAAGGGTAGGCAAAGATCAAAAGAAAGATCACATTCCCCAACATATGCACCCAATTAATATGGATAAATAATGCGCTTAGCAAGGTCAACGGGCGGCCGTCGGTAAAGCCGACACGCCATTGATGCAAGCTGCCCGACAGGGTGCCCCAGTGGTCAAGATAGACTTTAACTTGCTCCGTGCTTGGCCAGCACAGCAACCATAAAAACGCAAAAACAATAATCCCGACCAGTAAAGGTGTCGCCCAGCGCCGTCCGGTTTTTTTTCGTGATGGTAGATCAACAAACATTTATAGAGCGGTCATGGTCGCGGCAATAAATAGGATTGCCCTTGCACCGACAATACCACGCCATCTTGACGGATTTGTTCAACGACCGCCGAGCCGAGCACACTGCCTTCGTTAACACGTTGGCCATCAATAATCGCGAAGCGTTTGCTCGCTTCCGGCGAATACACATGCATGCTGAGTTTTAATGCGGGCAATTGTTGTCGTTGTTCAGTTGACAGTTCAGCCAAACTGGCAATTCTTGTTGCAGCTTCTGGAGTTATGGGTGTTGCTTCGCTTATTTCCGGAGCGATTATTGGAGTCGCTGGAGCAACAGGCGCGGGCACTGTAGCAGTGACTGTCGGCACAGCGGCAGCAGCGATTACTGCAGGCTTTGGTGTAGCTGCAATAGGCAGCTGATCAATTGGTGCAGGCGCTTGTTCAGGTGTTTTATTGAGCGCATCGGTAGCAATGCTGGGCGATGTTGCCACCTGTTTTTTCGTATAAAAATAGCCAAGGATCAAGGCAGTGATCAGCAATGCAATGACTAGCAGTAACGGCCATCTGGATTTTTCACTGGCGCGCGCATGGTTCTGTGTGGCAGGCGAGGGGCTCAGCAGTGTCGGCGCTTGGCCACGTAAACGTTCGGCTTCGGATTTTTTCAAAGCATCAAGAATTAGCGACATGCTCAACTCCTGCGGCCTTGGTGGGCATATCAAAATAATAATGAATACTATAGCTGGTCATGATTGCTAGCAGCAAAGCCAGCGACCAAAAAATGATTCGGCGACGCGTGAAATAATTTTGCATGGGTAGCACTTCTTTCGCGGCGAGGGCTACCAGTTTTTTGTCGACTGTTTTGTGTTCATGCACATAAGCCGCCAGCAAGGCCCGGTCGGCAATAATATTCAATAAACGCGGCACACCTTTTGAATAGTGAAACAAAGCGTTAATGGCATCGTTGGCGAACGGAAATTGCGCACCGCCAGCAACCGCATAACGATGCCGTAGATACTGTTGGGTTTCGGCTTTGTTCAAGGGCGTCAGATGAAAACGTGCGGTGATCCGTTGAGACAATTGCCGTAAATCACGACGCGCCAGTAAATCGCGTAACTCCGGCTGCCCGAGTAAAATAATCTGCAATAATTTTTGCGTATTGGTTTCAAGATTAGTCAGTAAGCGGACTTGTTCCAGCGCATCGGCTGAAAGATTTTGCGCCTCGTCAATAATCAGTACCACTCGCAGACCTTCGGCATAGGCCTGCAATAAATACACATTCAAGGCATCGATCAATCGTTTCTGATGGCCTTGTTTGCCGCGCAGGGGAATATGCAATTCCTTGCCGATCGCTTCGAGCAACTCAATGGGCGACAACATCGGATTTAAAATCAGCGCCACCCGGGTATTGGTTGGTAATTGTTCCAGCAATAAACGGCAGAGCGTTGTTTTCCCAGTTCCTACTTCACCCGTCAGTTGCACAAAACCACCGCTGCTGCCTTGGCCGACGCCGTATAAAAGATGCGCTAAAGCGTCCCGATGGCGATCGCTTAAAAAAACGAAACGCGGGTCCGGGCTAATCGAAAAGGGCGGTTCACGTAGCTGGAAGTGCTCGAGAAACATGCGGTCAATAATCGTAAAAAGCCAGTATAGCGTGGGTTGCGGAAAAACGTAGGAGGCCGCTTGCGGGCGATGTATGGTCTGCTGCGATACTTGATCGTGGGAGCGTCCGTCAGGCGCGAAAACCCTCGCCGAATTGATCTCGCTGACAAGCGTTCCGAATATTTCCGGTAAACAAACGGTCGTCTGGTCCACACCTGGGCAGGGAATACCGTATTTTTCATGTGTACGCATGTCGGATGCATTCGCGCCTGACGGGCGCTCCCACGGTATCGAGACATCGCTTAGACTGTATAAAAGTAAAGGAAAGCCAATGTCGACATCACCTCTAATCAACCAAAAAAATCTGCAATTTTTATTGCATAAGGTTTTTCCGGTTGAAAAACTCTGCTCTTATCCGCGATTTGCCGACCATGAAGCAGTCACCTTTGATGCCATCATTCAGGCTGCGCATGATTTGGCATTGAAACAATTTCTGCCGCATAACCGACAATCCGATAATCACGAACCCGAGTTTGATCACGGCCGTGTCAAAATTATTCCTGAAGTGAAAACCGCTTTGGACGCCTATGCCGAAGCTGGATTTCCGGCAGCGTTTGCCGACAGTGAAGAGGGCGGCATGCAGCTACCCTTCAGTATTTCGCTGGCCTGCGATGCCTTGTTTGCTAGCGCGAATGTTTCCACCATGGGCTACGCCATGCTGGCGCGCGGCGTCGCCAATTTATTGAAGGCCCATGGCACCGCTGAGCAACAAGAAAAATTTATGCTGCCGATATTGCAGGGCCGTTTTCTCGGCACCATGTGTTTAAGCGAAACCCAGGCCGGTTCATCACTAGGTGATATTAAAACGATGGCAACAGCGCATGCGGATGGAAGCTACCGCATTAGCGGGTCGAAAATGTGGATTTCGGGTGGCGAACATGATCTTTCGGAAAATATTATTCATATGGTGTTGGCAAAAATCTCCGGTGGCCCGGCGGGTGTCAAAGGCATTAGTCTGTTTATCGTGCCAAAATTTTTGATGAATGAAGATGGCAGTCTGGGTTCACGTAACGATGTGCAATTAGCCGGTGTTAATCACAAGCTCGGCCAGCGCGGCATCGTCAATACTTTTCTGAAGTTTGGCGAACAGGAAAATTGCATCGGTTATCTGGTGGGTCCGCAGCACCAGGGCTTATCGCAAATGTTCCATATGATGAATGAGGCGCGGATTGGTGTCGGCGTCGGCGCGATAATGCTGGGCACCGCCGGTTATTTGCATAGTCTGGAATACGCCAAAGAACGCAAGCAGGGTCGCCATCCCGAACAAAAAGATCCGGCGTCGCCACCAGTGGCTCTAATAGAACACGCCGATGTGCGACGCATGCTATTGCAGCAAAAATGCTATACCGAAGGCGCTTTGGCGCTGGCATTTTATTGCGCGCAATTAATTGATGTGCGTGACAATGACCCGGATAGAAACAAGACTCACGAGGCATCGCTATTGCTCGATCTGATTACACCAATTCTGAAAGCCTGGAGTGGCGAGTGGTGCTGCAAGGCCAATGATTTGGCCATTCAAATTCTGGGCGGTTATGGCTACACGCGCGAATATCCGGTCGAACAATATTATCGCGATAACCGATTGAATCCGATTCACGAAGGTGCCAATGGCATTCAGGCGCTCGATTTGCTCGGCAGAAAAGTGCTGATGGAAAACGGCGCAGCCTTGCAATTATTGCAACAGGAAATCCAGAGCGATATTGCACTCGCCAGTAAGATCGAAAATCTTAAACAATACGCCGATCAATTAGCCGAAGCCTTGCATCTGGTCGGCAAAACAACGCAAGTATTAATCACGCAAATGCAGGCCGGTAATATCCGCTTAAGCCTCGCCAATGCTGCGTATTATTTGACCATGATGGGCCATGTTTGCATCGCCTGGATGTGTTTGAAACAGGCGATAGTGGCCGCCGGATCTGCTGAAAGCGGGCAAGATTTTTATCAGGGTAAACTTCAAGCCTGCCGTTTCTTTTTCACTTATGAATTACCGCAAATTAAAACCTATGCCGCACTGTTGCAAAAAATGGACGACACTACACTTACTATGCAGGCAGAATGGTTTTAGTGTGTTGTTTTAAATCTAATGTCGGGGGATATTATGGCGAAGCGACTTGAATCATTAAGCGGGCTCGATGCCGGTTTTCTTTATCTGGAAAATGCTGGTACACCGATGCATGTCGGCAGCGTGATGTTGATTGAAGTGCCAAAAACCCGCGCAAAGAAAAAATACGATTTCCAATCGGAATTGATGCAGCATCTGCAAGATCGACTACCACGTGCTGCCGCATTAAGACGCGTGCTGAAAGAGACGCCATTGGATTTAGCGCATCCCATGTGGGTCGAAATTGAACAGGTGGATTTAAAAAAGCATGTGCTGAAAAAAACCTTGCCTGGTAATGGCGGTATGGAAAAATTGCATACCTTGACCGGAAAATTACACGCCGCCTTACTGGACCGCAATTTGCCCATGTGGCAGTTCGTGGTGATTGAAAATGTCGAGCCCGGTGTTATTGCACTGTATTCAAAAATCCATCATGCGCTGCTGGATGGCCAGGGTGGCGTGGCATTGGCACAGGTGCTACTCGATATCGAAGCGAAAGCACCTAAAAAAACAGGCAAGAAAAAAACTATAGAAGTTACCGATATTCCGCGTTTACGCAAACGTGATGTCACCCAAACCGCCTTGCGTTCAACAGTAAATCAATTTGCAAAATTATTACGAGCATTGCCCAGCACATTAAAACTTGCCGGCGGTATCAGTTCTCCAAGCAAACTCAAAAATCTGCGCGACAGTATTTTGCTCGCACCGCGCACGCCGTTTAATCAGCAAATTAGCGATACCCGCAGCTTTGCGACCGTGTCAGTGCCGATTGATTTGGTGAAGCGCGTTGCGCGCGGCTTCAATGTCAGTTTGAATGATGTAGTGATGGCGATGTGCGGTGGCGCCTTGCGTGAAATGCTCGGTAAAACCCGGCAATTACCCAAGCAAAGTTTGATTGCCGCCATGCCGGTGTCGTTGCGTGAAAGTGGCAATACCGATTCCAATAATCAGGTTTCGATGGTGCAGTGTTCTTTGGCAACTGATATCGCCGATCCGGTAGAACGCCTGCAGGCGATTCGGGCATCGACCGCACAGATCAAGCAACGTGTTGCCACTTTCAAGAATATGATTCCCACCGATTTTCCCGGTTTGGCCGCACCGATCTGGGCGTCGGGCTTGTCGCGGCTTTGGGCTAGCGGACGTATCGCCGAAAAACTACCACCGCTGGCGAATGTAGCGATCTCCAATGTTCCCGGCCCGCCGATTCCGCTGTACCTAGCCGGAGCGAAGCTGAGGCATTACTATCCAGTATCTATAGTGACGCACGGTTTGGCTTTGAATATTACTGTACAAAGTTATGCAGGCTCGCTGGAATTCGGCATAACCGCCTGCGGCGATATTGTGCGAAAACCGGAAGCCCTCGCTGCCGCATTATCGCGCTCCCTACACGAACTCAATGAGATCTTGCCCGAATGAAAGCACCCGTCATGCGTCCGAAAACCCATCAAGTACTCAAGTCGCCGTCATGGTTATGCATGGCCCTGGAAGGACGCGCAGTATTTGAATGGGGTTCGTATTTGGCGGCCTGGCCTTTATTGAAAAACGCCCCGCGCGGCGATGGTCATCCAGTATTGGTATTGCCCGGTTTGGGAGCTGGTGATCGCAGCACCTATCCGATTCGTCGCACTCTTGATCGTTTAGGTTACGCCGCTTATAAATGGGACCAAGGTCTGAATTTTGGTCCACGCGAACATGTGATCAAGGGTCTGGTTGAAAAAGTCAGGCAAATGCAATTCGAGCATGATCAGAAAATAAGCATTGTCGGTTGGTCACTCGGTGGTGCGATGGCGAACGCGCTGGCACTGCGAATGCCTGAACGTATTCGTTCGGTGGTCACCATGGGATCGCCACTGACTGGTCACCCCAAAGGCACCAATGCTTGGCGAATTTTTGAACTAGTCAGTGGTTTTCGTCATGACGATCCACGCTTGATGGAATTAGTTGCCGGGCAGCCAAGTGTGCCAACCACATCGATCATGAGTAAAACCGACGGCATCGTGAACTGGCGCATGAGCCTTGCACCGGAACACAAGATGGCGGAAAACATCGAAGTCAGCGCCACCCATCTTGGCATGGGCGCCAATGCCGCCGTGCTCTGGGTCATGGCCGACCGACTCGCACAAAAAGAAGGCCAATGGAAACCCTTCGATAAAAAAGCCACCGCATTTCACTCGCTATTATTTCGCGACCCGCACGAATTTCGTCTAGCAGATTTAATCGCTCCGTAAAGTTTTTGTGTAGGAGCGAGCTCTGCTCGCGAAAGACCTGCGACGATATCTCTTGTAGGAGCGTCCTTTAGGCGCGAAGAATCTGCGAAGATCTTTCTTGGCAATGGTCGCCCGCAAGCGGCCTCCTACGAAATTAATCCGCGACCCGCATATATTTCGTCTCGCCGATTTGATAGTGCCGTAATGTAGGGGCGCATCCTTGTTGCGCCTAAAACCTGCGAAGATATTTCTTGTAGGAGCGTCCTTCAGGCGCGAAGAATCTGCGATGGTGTTTCCTCGCAATCGTCGCCCGCAAGCGGCCTCCTACGAAAATATTTACATACGTAGGAGGGCCCTTGGGCCCGACCGAGGCAAATATCAATCCGCCAACGTCAGCAAACTCGCATTGCCACCCGCCGCCGTTGTGTTGACGGTCAAGGTGCGTTCGCTCGCAAACTTCAATAGGTAATGCGGGCCACCGGCTTTCGGCCCGGTGCCACTCAGTCCTTCGCCGCCGAAGGGTTGCACGCCGACAACGGCACCAATTTGATTGCGATTCACATAGCAATTACCGACGCGTACCGATTTTGCGATGTGGTTGATCGTTGAATCAATGCGCGAATGGATACCGAGCGTTAAACCATAACCAGAGGCATTGATTTGATTGAGCACGTCATCGAGTTGCGAAGCTTCGTAACGAATCACGTGCAATACCGGCCCGAAAATTTCGCGATTGAGTTGCGATAAAGATTTCAACTCATAAGCGCGCGGGCCAAAAAAACTGCCATCGGCACAAGCGGCCGGCAAGGTAACCGCTTTAATTAATTTCGCTTCCTTGTCCATGCGTTCGGCATGCGCGACCAGAATCGCTTTTGCATCCTCGTCAATCACCGGGCCGACATCGGTGGATAATAGACCCGGGTCGCCAACCACCAATTCCTCCATCGCGCCACCAAGCATATGAATTACTTTGTCGGCGATATCGCTTTGCACGAATAAAATGCGTGCTGCCGAGCAACGCTGTCCGGCCGAATCAAACGCGGCAGTAATCGCGTCTTTCACCAATTGTTCCGGCAATGCCGAGGAGTCGGCAATCAAGGCATTTTGTCCGCCGGTTTCGGCAATCAAGGTGGCGATTTGTGCATTGCGTGCCGCGAGACTGCGATTGATCGCCCATGCGGTTTCGGTTGAACCGGTAAAGCAAACGCCCGCCACGCGCGGGTCTTTAGTCAATGCCGCACCAACAGTGGCGCCATCGCCCGGCAAGAATTGCAATACTTTTTCCGGCACACCGGCTTCATGCATTAACTTCACTGCGAAGAAAGCCATCAAGCTGGTTTGTTCGGCCGGTTTTGCAATCACGGTATTGCCGGCAGCGAGTGCGGCAGCAATTTGGCCAATGAAAATCGCGAGCGGAAAATTCCACGGGCTGATGCAAACGAAAACACCGCGGCCATGCAATTGCAGTTCATTGGATTCGCCCGTCGGGCCAGGCAGTTTTTCTGGTTGGCCGAATAATTTGCGAGATTGCACGGCGTAGTAGCGACAGAAATCCACGGCTTCGCGAACTTCAGCAACCGATGCCGACATTGATTTGCCGGCTTCTTTCACGCAGAGCGCAATCAATTCCGGCATGCGTTGTTCCATCAAATCGGCGGCATGTTCAAGAATTTTTGCACGTGATGCGGCAGGTGTATGGTCCCAATCCTGAAATGCCGCATGCGCGTTGTCCAAGGCCTGCTGCACTTGCGTGCTGTCGGTTGATTGCCATTGACCAACAAC
>JAYSXB010000172.1:0-25732 GCA_043717775.1 Arenimonas sp. | reverse complement strand
GAGCAAGCCAGCCGACTCACCGAAAACCGCGATGTCGCACAAATCAGCGAATGATGGCTTTTCCAAATCGTAAAAACTTCGTACGCTCTGCCCTATGTTGGCAGAGCGTAACGACGAAGAATTGATGCAAGCGTATGGAACTGGTGATGCCAGCGCCTTCGAGATTTTGTATGCGCGTCACCGCGGACCTTTGTTTCGATTTATGTTGCGGCAATGTCGCGAACACGGCACTGCCGAAGAGCTTTATCAGGACGTCTGGCAGAAAGTTATCCAGGCCCGCGAGCGTTATCGTGTTGATGCAAAATTTACGACCTGGCTTTATCAAATCGCGCATAACCGGCTTACCGATCATTGGCGGGCACAGAAACATCGACCACAAGCCGGTGAAGATGCCATGGAGCGTGCAGAACAAACGCCCGACCCGGAAACACCTGAACGTCAGTTATCGGCATTTGAAGAACGACGACGACTGCAATTGGCTTTGGAAGAACTGCCCCAAGATCAAAGAGAAGCGGTGATGTTACGTTTGGAACAAGAATTATCATTGGAGGAAATTGCGGAAATTACCGGCGTTGGACGCGAAACCGTTAAATCACGACTTCGTTATGCGCTCGATAAATTGCGAGAAAAACTTCGATCATGAATACCCAGCCCCCACGCCAGCATGAAGTTTTGAGCGACGAAGAGCGCGAGCTTGCTCGTGTCGTTCGCGCGCTACCCGGTGGTGGACCACCGGCAGCATTGGACGCCTTGATTTTGAAAGCCGCCAGCGACGCCGTGGCTTCATCGCATTCGCAAAAAAAATCACGATGGACAAAAGGCTTGCTCGGCACTTCGGCACTGTGGATAGGAACTGCTGCTGCATCAATACTTACCATTGGTATCGGCTGGCAAGTTTTTCAATCCATGGGCGCGCCGATTGACGAGCTGCCCGACAGCGAAAATGTGATGTCAAAGCAAGAAACCGATAGCAGCCACAAGAGCGACAGCATTACGGTTGAGATGATGCCTGCACGTGAGCCGACACCAACTTCGCCGCCGCCACTTGCAGAGTCCGAATCAGCAGCAGATGCCGCTGCGGCTTTTGTTGACCCTGTCGAAAAACCTGCTGTCATGCCGTCCGAAAAGCGTGCGCGTGAAGCAGTGGTGCGAGAAGATATAGCCGATGCTTCACTTGCCAAAAAAACCAGTGATGATAAATTCAGCGAGCGCCGTGATCAGGCAAGGGCCGAAGCCGACTGGGTGCCACAAACTGCGGGGGCTCTTGCCTCCGTTGCGGCACCCGCTCCCATCGTGGCGGCTGCGCCAGCACCGCCACCTGCGCCGGCAGCATCGGCAAATTATAGTGAGAGCAAAGAATTAGACACCGTTGCTGTCAATGGCAGTCGAATCAAACGTGCTGATAGTGAGAGTAGCCAGCCAGCTCAAGTGCTAAGCCGTCAGACGATTGATAAAACCAAGGCTCGTGAAGCGGCAAAATCTGATAAAGCTAATTTGGGCCTGAGCCAAGCAGCAAAAAACAATGCGCCCATAGCCGCTGCTGGCAACGCTTCGGCCCCGGCAATAGCGGCGGATGCTGCCGGTGAAAATCATGCCCTGGAAAGAATCGAGGTGACGGGTAGTCGCATCAAACCTGATAATTCGCAGGCGAACCCTGTGGCTGTCATTTCACAGAAGCAAATCGATGAAAGCAAAAAGAAAGACCTTGCCAAGGATGCGGCGAAGCTTAAATTACTTGCCCGTAAGGATGCTCAGCTGACACCCGATCTTTGGTTAGCAGCGATTCAAAAGCATGTGAAAGAAAAGGATATTGAACTCGCCAAAGCCAGTTTGAGGCTCTTCAAGAAAACCCATCGCAATATTCAAATTCCCAAAGAATTAGAACTACTGCTGAAATAAGTGGCTTAACGACGGGACCAAACGTAGCCCGGGTCGCGCTCTACCGACCCGGGAATGTACGAGACCATCCTCTACTACCAACTGAACACTACAAAGTTAAACTTTATCTGCGCCTGAAAAATCCCCGGGTCGATGGAGCGCGACCCGGGCTACGTTGCTACGTTGAATTTCGGGCTTCTGGCCCAATATCTTGAAGTTCTAACCTTTGAAATAAATGACCTAAGCCGAGGCTCTGTCACATGGCGCCCGTGCGACAATAACGACTATGAGCACACCAGAACCCAAGTCCGACACCCCTATTCAAAAAGTAAACTCGCTGCGTGGTTTACTGCCATTTTTGAAACCGCATCGTAGTTTGGTAGCTCTGTGGCTCGGTGCATTAGCCATATCGTCTTCAGCAACATTATTTTTGCCGGTGGCTTTCAAGCACATTATTGATCAAGGTTTCAAACCAGGTGGACAGATCGATCGCTGGTTTATGCTGTTATTAGGTGTTGCGGTAATTCTGGGTTTGGCAACTGCAGCACGTTTCTTTTTTATCTCGATGCTGGGTGAAAAGGTAATCGCAGACTTGCGAAAAAAACTTTATTCACACCTGCTTTCACTGGATCAGAGTTTCTTTGAGCGCACACGGAGCGGCGAACTACTTTCACGTTTATCGGCAGATACTGAAGTCATTCGCGGCATGGTGGGGTCCAGCATCTCCATTGCATTGCGAAGTAGCGTAACAGTCATCGGCAGCGCCATCATGCTATTTCAAACCAGTCCGCATCTTGGCATGTACGCGCTGGTTGTTATTCCTCTGATCGTTATGCCACTGGCATTTTCTGGCCGACGCGTACGTGGGGCATCTAAGGATAGCCAAGATCGCGTTGCCGATGCCAATGCTCGTGCTGGTGAAACTTTTAATGCCATGCATACAGTGCAAAGTTATGCCCGCGAAACTTTTGAAATCGGACGGTTTTCCAGCGCTGTACAAACCACACTAGTCGCCGCTCGTAAACGTATTCGCCTACAGTCGATGTTGACGGGCATCATTATCGTGTTTGTATTTGGCGCCATCATTGGCGTTTTGTGGCTGGGTGCAAGAAGCGTCATCGAAGGCACCATGACCGGCGGCACACTAGCGCAATTCGTCTTTTACGCCATCATGGGTGCAGGATCAATCGCAGGACTGACCGAAGTGTGGAACGAAGTACAACGCGCCAGCGGCGGCATGACCCGCATCAACGATTTACTCAATGAACAAAGCCAGCTTAAGAGCCCGCAGCATCCCGCTACTATGGTGATGCCAACAAAAGGCGCTTTGAATCTGGATAAAGTCAGTTTTCATTATCCAACACGGCCCGATACAGCGGCACTGGAAAACTTTAGTATAAGCATTGCGCCCGGTGAAACGGTTGCGCTGGTAGGTCCATCGGGTGCCGGTAAAACCACCGTCTTCCAATTATTGCTGCGCTTCCACGACCCCGAAAGCGGTAGCGTGAAATTTGACGGCATTGATCTTAAACAACTTGAACCAGCTTTTTTAAGGGAACAGATTGCACTGGTACCACAAGACCCGGTAATTTTCGGCACCACGGCACGCGAAAATATTCGCTACGGCAAGCTTGAAGCCAGCGATGCCGAAATCGAAACCGCCGCACGCAGTGCCGAAGCCTACGATTTTATTTCAGAGCTGCCTCAAGGTTTTGACAGTGAACTAGGCGAACGTGGTGCGCGGTTATCGGGTGGTCAGCAGCAACGCCTCGCCATTGCCCGTGCCTTATTGAAAGATGCACCGGTTCTGTTGCTGGACGAAGCCACCTCGGCACTGGATGCCCAAAGCGAGCGCGCCGTACAGCAAGCGCTGGAACGATTAATGCAAGGGCGCACCACCCTGGTAATTGCGCATCGTTTAGCAACGGTATTGAAGGCAGATCGTATTATCGTGATGGACAAAGGCCGCATCATCGCCCAAGGCACCCATAATGAATTAATTTCACAAGGTGGCCTCTATGCTGAGTTGGCGAGACTTCAATTCGATCACTAATTAAGCGACCCATGTACACATGAGCAAACGAATAAAAATTATCATTGGCCTGATTTTGCTGCTGAATATTTTATTCGTTGGAACCCTTGTAAACGAATTATTCAAAACCGGTGCGATTCGTTTAAATTATCCCGACAAAAAAGAATTCCCGATTCAGGGAATCGATGTCTCGCACCATCAGGGGGTTATCGACTGGAAAAAAATTGCTGCGCAGGATATTCGCTTTGCCTATATAAAGGCGACCGAAGGCGAAGACTTTCTGGACGAAGACTTCAAACACAACTGGGCAGCAGCCAGTGATGCCGGTATTTTGCCCGGTGCCTATCATTACTTCACGCTTTGCAAAACCGGTTACGAGCAGGCCAATAATTTTTTATCGCGCATCGGCACGCCTTCATCGAAATCGCTTCCGCCTGCTGTTGATCTGGAGTTTGGCGGCAATTGCAAAGCACGGCCTGAACCGAAACAGCTGCATAAAGAGCTGAAAGTTTTTATTGACCTGGTTGAACAGGCCTGGGGTTGCCGCGTGGTGTTGTATAGCACCTCGGATTTTTATGCGACCTACCTGAAAAATGATTTCCAGAAAAACCCGCTATGGATTCGGGATCTTTACCGGCAACCCGATAAAAGCAATTATCGGGAATGGCAATTCTGGCAATATGCCAATCGCGGAAAATTAGAGGGTATTAAAGGTTTTGTGGATTTGAATGCATCGCGTGCGGACCAAGCGCAGTTCAACAAATTATTGAGCTGCTCCGATGGCAGCAAAATTCAAGACCTCCCGTAGGAGCGTCCCTTAGGCGCGATAGATCTAGCGGGATTTGTCGCGCCTAAAGGACGCTCCTACGGATTTTTCGCGTACAACAATCGGTGAAAATTAGATTGCATTAAAGTTCTATCGATTTGAATGTGTCGCGTGGGAGCCAAACACAGTTCGATAAATTATTAAGCTGCACCGATGGCAGCAAAATTCAAGATGCAGTCCTTGAACATGCGCCATAATTTTTCGTAGGAGCGTCCTTTAGGCGCGATAGATCTGGCGGGATTTGTCGCGCCTAAAGGACGCTTCTACGGATTTTTCGTGTACAACAATCGGTGAAAATTAATCGCGGGATAGTTTTAATATTTCTTCCAGCAAATCCGGCAACGAAGCTGTCGCAATATTTACATTGGCCAACACCTCTTCCAGCGTGATTTCCGCGCCATCGCCGCAACCGGCAGCCCAGTTGGCAATGATTGCAAGACAGGCGTAATCAATACCGAGTTCGCGAGCGAGACCAGCTTCGGGCATGCCGGTCATGCCGACCAAGTCACAACCATCACGACGCATGCGAGCTATTTCTGCACGGGTTTCTAGGCGCGGCCCTTGGGTAGCACCGTAGCAACCGAAATCGACCATCGGCATCGATATTTTTTCAGCGGCACGCAAAATACGTGTACGCAATTTCGCGCAATACGGCTCGGTGAAATCAACATGTAGCACTTCACTACCCGGCTCTTCCGATAAGCTATGCAAGCGACCGTAGGTGTAATCAATAATTTGATCGGGCACCGAGATTACGCGTGGTCCGAAAGCTTCTGTAATTCCGCCGACTGCATTGATTGCCAATACTTTGGTAATGCCCAAATCTTTCAGGCAACGCAAATTAGCGCGATAATTTACTTTATGCGGCGGCACCGAATGGCCTTCTCCATGGCGCGCCATGAAAGCAATTTTTTTGCCACCTAAAAATCCGATGCGAACCGGTGCCGATGGCTTGCCATAGACGGTATCGCATTCAAGCGTTTCCACATTTTCCAATGCAGCGATTTGATACAAGCCGGTGCCACCGATAATGGCGAATGCAATGTCAGACATTTAGCTTCCCAAGGCATACAGGCCGGGCAGATTGCGGCCTTGCTCGTGATAGTCCATGCCAAACCCGTAAACATAACGATCCGGCACTTCTACACCGATGTAGTCGGCTTCAATGCCTTCAACACGGCGGTCATGAATTTTCACGGCGAGCACGGCAATTTTAACTTCAATCGCGCCTTGGTCTTCGCACCATTGTTTCACGGCTTTTAGCGTGTGGCCTTCATCAAGGATGTCATCAGCGATTAACACGTTACGACCTTCCAGCGAGGTTGCTGGACGATGCAACCAAGCTAGGCCTGAACCCGTGGTAGCACCGCGATAACGCGTAGCATGCAAGTAATCAACTTCAACATCGAAATCGAGTTCAAGCGAAAGTAATGACGCAAAAATCATGCCGCCGTGCATGACCGATAAAAAAACCGGACGATCACGATCTTCATAATCGTGATTAATTAATACGGCAATTTCCTTGATCGCGTCTTGCAGACTTTCGCGATCAAAAAGTTCATCGGAAATTTCCAAGGCTGTTGCCAAATTGGGGGTTGTCATTTAGCTCACCGCATAGTCAGGGCCAGACAGGCTGGCGCGTGCATCATGGTAGCGCGATTGCGTCTGCAATCGGGCCAATGTTTGTTCATTGCGGCCCATCATGGGCTGCAAGATGGAAAGATCGGGTTTTACGCGGTGCTCGCAGGCTTTCAAGCTATCGGCGACCAGCGCCGGGGCGCACACCAATACCACGTCGCAACCGGCATCCAGATGCGCGTCAATGCGGCTGCCCACACCACCAACGCCGGTCGCTGCTGCCATGCCGATGTCATCGGAAAAAATAACGCCTTTGAAGCCCATTTCCTGGCGCAGAATTTCATTGAGCCAACGCGGCGAATAACCGGCCGGTTCTGGTGCCACTTGCGGATAGGTAACATGCGCCATCATGACCGCTTCTGCACCGGCTTTTATGCCTGCTTCAAACGGTAGTAAATCCTCTGCGCGCAAAACTTCCAGAGAGCGGTCATCGATGGCAATATCGAAATGGGTATCTTCAAGCACCGAACCATGGCCGGGAAAATGTTTAATGGTCGCTGCCATGCCGGCGTCGTGCATACCTTGAATATACGCTTGCGTAAATGCGGCAACGACCGACGGTGATTCGTGAAAAGCGCGATCCCCAATAGCGCGATTGCCACGCCCTAAATCCACCACCGGTGCAAAACTTAAATCGATACCGAGCGCACGAATTTCACTGGCCATAAGCCACGCATGTTCTTTGGCCAGTGCGAGCGCTGCTTGCGCATCCTGTGCATAATGCTGACCAAAACGTACTAGCGGGGGCAAGCGGAAAAAACCTTCGCGAAAACGCTGTACCGGACCGCCTTCCTGATCGACACAAAGTAATTGTGTCTGCGCGGCAGCATCCCGTATGGATTGCGCAAGTTCGATCACCTGATCGCGCGAGGCAAAATTACGGGTGAATAAAATAACGCCGGCACATTGCGGATGTTGCAGATATTCGCGTTCGTCGGCGGTTAATTGCTTGCCTGAAATACCAATGACTAGCATTCTGATTTTTCCTCTTCAGTCCACTGGCTAAACGAGCGCTCGGCCAATGCCAGATTGTAGTAACGAATTTTATCGGTGACTTCATTGCCACACCATGCTGGTCTTTCAAAAACTGCATCAGCATCGGGCAATTCTATTTCAGCCACCAACAAGCCAAGATTGTCACCAAGAAATTCATCGACTTCCCAGATAAAACCATCGTGCAAGATGTAATTGCGATGTTTGTCGATCAAACCACCCACGCATAATTTCAATAATGCTTCGGCATCGGCCACAGGAATTTCGTAATCGAATTCCTGCCGGGTATGGCCTAGCTCGCGCGACTTCATATTCAAAAAAGCCTGCTGACCTGCTATGCGCACCCGCACCGAAGCTTTCTGGGTACCTTCGCGCATGGCATTCATGTCGTTTAAATAGCCTTGGGCCATGCGTGTGGTTTTATAGACCTGGTTTTTCCAGGAATCGTTGATGATCAGGAATTTTTTTTCGATTTCGATGCCCATACTATTTCTCGAACAGTGCTATTGATTCGACATGCGCGGTATGCGGAAACATGTCCATCACTCCGGCAGCCTTGAGTTTATAGCCGCGTTCTTTTACCAAGAATCCGGCGTCGCGTGCCAGCGAAGCCGGATGGCAACTGACATACACAATGCGACGAATATTTTTCAGCGACATCTGTGCCAATACTTCAGCTGCACCGGCACGTGGTGGGTCAAGTAATAATTTATCGAAGCCTTGCTGCATCCAGGGTTCATCGCTTAAATCTTTGGCTAAATCGGCAGCATAGAATTCGGCATTACCAAGCTTGTTGAGCACTGCATTCTCGCGGGCGCGCGCCACGAGCCCTGCTTCACCTTCAACACCCACGACCGATGCCGCACTACGTGCCAGCGGCAAGGTAAAATTGCCAAGTCCGCAAAATAAATCCAGCACTCGTTCACCGGCCTGCGGGTCGAGCATGGCAATAGCTTGCTCGATCATTTTCTGATTCAAGGACGCATTGACTTGAATAAAGTCCAGCGGTTTGAATGAGAGTCGAATATCGTATTTGGGAATCGCAAATTCAAGATGGGTTTCGAGCGGCCATAAGGAAACGACGGAATTCACACCACCCGGCTGTAAAAAAACAGCGAAATTGCTTTCGATCGCAAACTGTTTCAGTTTTTCGGTATCGGCTTCGTTCAAGGCTTCGAGATTTCTAAAAATCAGAGCCACCGGACCATCGCCGGCAATAAATTCGATCTGCGCAATCATACGTTTGGCATCAAGTGAATCCACCAAGGCAGATAGTTCAGGCAATCGCATTCCCAATTCTGGAATCATGGTGTGGCAGACACTAATGTCGGCAACGAAGCGTGCATCAATTTCGCGAAAGCCGACCAGGGTTTTCTCTTTTTTCTCGACATAGCGGACCGACAAACGACCTTTGCGACGATAACCCCAGGCATCACCCACCATCGGCGGCAGAATGGTTTCCGCTTCGACATGACCAATGCGCGCAAGGTTTTCTATCAAGACTTGCTGCTTGGCTTCGATTTGTTTGTCTTCGGCCAAATGCTGCAATACGCAGCCTGCGCAGACGCCAAAGTGCGGGCAGCGCGGCGTAACGCGATCTTCCGAGGCTTTTAAAACTTCGAGCGTAATGGCTTCATCGAAATGGCGATTGCGGCCTATTTGTTTAACCCGTACGGTTTCGCCCATCAAAGCACCATTGACGAACACCGCTTTTCCATCGACGCGACCCACACCGCGTCCGTCATGGGCCAGGCCATGAATTTCGAGCTCGAATTCGCGATTAATTTTTGTTCTGCTTCGGCCCACGGTCTTCTTCAATAAAACGAAAGGGCATGAATTTTCTCAAATCCACGCCCTTCTGTGTGATTTATTTTGTTTGAACCAAACTCCCCTCTCCCTTTGGGAGAGGGGTTGGGGGAGAGGGTAAAATCACGCGCGATTTCAACCAAAATCCGGCGTATTCGTACCCTCACCCGGTGCTGCGCACCACCCTCTCCCAAGGGGAGAAGGGACAAATGTTTACTTCTGCTTCCAGCCGCCAGCAGTACTTTCATACCACCAGCCAGCTTTGGCATCGCGGACCCATTGCTTGGCAAAGGTTTCACGAATTTGTTTTTCCCATTCCGGATGGCCATTGGCAACCGCAATTTCACGATAGACGGCATTGCGATCACGATTATCTTCGGCCACTTGCTGGGTAACACCCACGCGGTCTTTCAAAGGCACCTTGGTTGCATCGTGCACAACAATCAGGCCATCATTGCTGAAGCCGAGCGCGCCGCCATCAAAATGTTGACGCAACGAGCTGGCGAAACGCTCTGACATACGATTCTGGATTGCCTGAATCGCGGGTGTACGGATGGTGATATCAACTTCCTGCGCTGCGGCATCACTAATAAAAAACGAGGCCAAATTGAACGAAGGTTGCAATGAAGCTTGGGGCATTGGTTTTGGATTAACCGGTTTGGTTTCTTCAACGGCAGCCTTGTCGCCATTGATCACTTTGCCCACGAACTCTTCAGCAGCCTGCTGTGCTTCTGCGGCCGGAAAATAGACGTTAATGGTGACGCAGGCACTCAATGCCAGCATCACCATAACGAACAACATGGGCTTCCACTTACCACTGCGCTTTACACTTTGCATACCACTCTCCACTTGATAAAAATCATTTAATCACCGGTGTTTGACCTTCAGTTGCCGCCTGCAAACGCGAAATCAATGTCGGCCAATCTACCCGTCGTCGGAAGCCTACCACTTGTATGCGCGGCAAACCGCCTCCTGCAACGATGATATAACCGTCCCCAGCTGAACCTACGCCATCCATCGTGCAAACATTGTCCTTCAACTTGCAGCTTATGCCGATTTTTTCATAGCCGAAGTCTTCAAATATCTTCAATACCTGTGCCTGCAACCCGGCCATTAAACCGCTACCTCCGACGCTGGAAATGTCACGCACGGCTTTTTGGCTGATACGTCGTTTGCCCTTCCATTTGTCGTCAGTATAAAACCTTGCATCAAAAGCGACTGGCGACCAATCGACCAAGCGCAAATTCCTGATGTAGCCATCGAGGCTGCCCGTGATCGAACCAAAATCGAACGCCTTGGTCATCGGTTCCATATCGATATTGTCCAACGCTACATCGGCAGACAAAGTTGGCGCCACACCAAAGGGGCGTTCCATTACCAGATTCGACAACGCAACCTCGCCACCAAAAACCGAGATTTGCAAACCACCGTCCAAGTTCAACACATTATTTTGATAGCGGGCATTGGGAATTTTTCCGCTGATGCTGCCGCTAAATGCCGGCCAGCCGAGCCGTTGCGACAAGCTGGCCATATCAAGTTTATCCATGCTCATGCCCAGATCAAAGCGCGTACTTAAATCGGCTTTCGGTGGTTGCCAGCGAAAATGATCGACGCGAATTATTCCTTCCAATGCTTGAATATTGGTTGCCTGACTCAAATTCAAACTGCCACCGCTACTATCGAATGCAAACTTCGCCTTGCCTAAACCAATGCCGTACATCGCGGCACTATTCCAGGTGAATGCGCTTTGAACTTTGGCCTGGTCTTGTGTCCAACGTAGATCACCATTGACGTCGGCAAACGTAAAACGGGCTTTGTCGTCAATGGCATTAATGGAGGCAAGTTTTACATCGAGCTGATGAAGCTGTTTGTCGCGCATACTAATTTTTGCTTGCGTACTGCCATTTAAAATTAAATTGGGAAATCCGGCCGGTGCCAGAAAACCGGACAAATAGCGATCGCGTGCGGTCGCAAGATCGGGTAAATTCAAATCCAGATTCAAATCGGCAAGCTCGCCTTTTGCATTAAGACTTGCATTGCCTATTAAATCCAGCACGTTGGGGTCCCGCCAGGAAATTTGCGGAATCATCCACAGGCCAGCGCCTTGTTTCTGCATCAACACTTCAATTTCTACCGGCGTTTTTGGAAACAGCACATATAGGCCTTGCGCTAAAAACTCGCCGCCTTGTGCGGTGTAATGCGTTTGAATACTGGTTTGTTTGCCCACCTCGCGATAGTTCAAACGCAAGCGACCCTGCATGGCAGCCGCCGCCAACCAGCCATCGGGAGTTTCCAAACCAACATCGGCCAACTGTAAATCAGTGATAACTTCAAATGGGGCCTTCGCGGGCGTGAGCACATCAATGCGACCACTGATATTACCCGTTGTCCATTTACCGTCTTGCCATAGGCCGGCGAGATAAGCCTTCAACCATGCGACCGGAATTTTCTGTAAGTCAATTTGCGATAAATCTGGCGATGCCACCGAATTTTCATAACGAATTTTTTTATCGTTTATACGCAGATCAACCGTGGTGCCGGCCGGCGAATAATCCAGTGCTAGCAAATAGGCCGGACTATTATTGCCGCGAATTTTTCCTTTGCATTGCCAGCCCGCATTATTTGTCCGAACTAAGGGACATTGCCAGTCGAGATTTTTTTCCTGATATGACATCAAGGGAAAATCAAGCCGTGTCGCTCGAATACGCAATGCACCTTGACTGGCATCTTTCGGCCAATTCAAATCGACCTGCACATTATGTAAGGTGCCGATACCCGCCTTAATTTTTGCGACTTTCATCTTCATCACCTCAGCATGCGCGGCCCCGTTTGCGAAGGCGAGCACGAACAAAAAGGACTTGATGAGAATCTTGAATACTTGCATGCTGGCAAGCATAGTGCTTTTTGATGGAATATTTAATGAATACGCCAATATTACCCAGAATATTACTTGTCGAAGATAACCCGATCAGCCGTGAGTTTCTGCATGAGGCACTTAAACCCTTGGGCTTCCCGATTGATATTGCCGAGACTCTTTCCATGGCGCTCGCATTAGCTCGAAACTATTGGCATGCCTTGTATTTATGTGATGTCCACTTACCCGATGGCGAACCCGGCGAAATTTTTTCTACTCTGAGGCCGCTTCAAAAAAATGCCATCATCATTGCGGTCACGGCGGATGTCAGCACAGCGGCGAGTGAAACACTCAGTATGATTGGGTATCAGGAAGTGTGGGGCAAGCCCATAACCATGGCGACATTGCAAAACAATGTCGCCCGTCTATTGGGAGCAAAGCACGTCATTGACAATGCTCCAAGACCTGTCGAAATGTGGGATGAAGCTGCCGCTTTGCGTGCGGTTGGCGGCAGCCAAACAACATTGAAAGCGCTTAGAGAAATGTTTCTTACCGATTTGCCAACGCATGAAAAAATTATTGCTCAAGCATTTGATGCCGATGATGCTGCAAGCCTGAAAGCAGAGTGTCACAAATTATTGGCCGCCTGCGGTTTTGTCGGCGCTGCCGGATTAAGTCATGCCGTCAAACAATTGTCAGACAGCCCTGACGACAACGAAAAATTAAACAGGTTTATGAGAGATGTTGAAGACTGTCGAAAAATTTAGAGAGAATGTAGGAGCGGTATAAGCCGCGAAAAATCTGCGATGATATCAGCCGTAGGAGCGTCCTTTAGGCGCGACAGATCTGGCGTAATTTTTCGCGCCTAAAGGATGCTCCTACAAAAATAATGGCTTACGTCGTCTTGCCGACGCGTGCCAATTCACTCAACAGGCCCCAAGACTTCAGCTCGGTATTGCCCAACTGTTCTTTGATCAATCCACGCAAACCACCGCGTAATTCCTGCAATTGTTCATTGGGCGGCATCAGATCATTTGCCAATGCAATCAGTGCTGCGCCACTCACACTCGTTGCACTATGCCGGTTATCACGTACCGGGCCGTGCTCGATATCTATTCGATAACGCGCTGCAGGGTCACAGGCTTGGCCGTCGTGTGCGACATCAAAAGCAAATCCCACGCCAATAGCCTGAAGTAAATCACGTTCAAAACGTCGTAAAGTCCAGGCCAAGGACTCTTGCAATGCCAGGCGATTACGAGTTTGTTGATAAAGTTCAAACACCTCGTTGGCTGCATCCTGACGCGGCAATAGTTTCAATAGTAGTTCGTGCACATAAAACGTCGAGAGCAGGTAATCACCCTGTAAACGTGGCGCCACATCCAGCGTTTCTACTTGCTGCATGCTGGCCATCTCGCCCTTCAATTGGTAATCAAGCCGTACATATTGCATGGGCTGAAGCGTGGCACGTTGATTATGTTTTTTTGCGCCGGTCATCCCGCGAGCTACCAAGGCCAGACGTCCGTAATCTTGCGTCAGTACTTCAACGATAAAACTGGTTTCACGCCAGGCACGTGCGTGCAAGACGAAGGCCGGTTGACCTTGCACTCTCATTATCAGTCAAGATAGCCAAAGCGTCTTAACGCCGCTTCATCATCAGACCAACCTTCGCGAACACGGCACCAGGTTTCAAGAAAAACTTTTCGTCCGAATAATTTTTCCATGCCAATTCGTGCGCCGGTGGAGATGGCTTTCATGCGTTCGCCACCATTGCCGATAACGATCGGTTTTTGACTTTCGCGTTCGACCCAGACAACGGCGGAAATACGCAGCATTTGGCCATCTTCTTCGAATTTTTCGATTTCAACGGTGGTCGAATAAGGCAATTCTTCGCCAAGGCGAGTCATTAACTGCTCACGTACTAATTCGCCGGCGAGAAATCTTTCGCTTTTGTCCGTGATTTCGTCTTCGGCATAATGCGCTTCGGATTCCGGCATCAGCGCGATCAGTGTTTTTACAAGAGCATCGGTGCCTTTCTTTTTTAAGGCAGATAAAGGATGCACCATCGTGAACTCGTATTCAGCTGTAATTTTTGCGATAAATGGCAGCAAGCTATCTTTGTCGGCCACTTTATCCACTTTATTGACCACCAAAATACAGGGAACTTTGCTTTCCTTGAGCGCAGACATTGCTAAAGAATCATCTTCGGTCCAGCGCCCGGCCTCGATCACTAGAACGGCTGCATCAACATCACTCACGGCACCACGAGCAGCACGATTCATGTAGCGGTTCATGGCACGCGTCTGGCGCCCGTGAATACCCGGTGTATCTACCAGCATCAGTTGGCCATCGGAAAAAGTGGCGATGCCCAACAGGCGATGACGAGTCGTTTGTGCCTTTGGCGACACAATACTAATTTTCGCTCCTACCAAGGCATTGACCAATGTTGACTTACCAACATTCGGGCGACCGATAACTGCAATAGTACCGGCGCGATAGCCTGTGATTTGTGACTCGGGTTTCATTGCTTTAATGCTTCCAGTTTATTCATCATTTTTTCTGCTGCCGCCATTTCTGCCAGACGCAAGGAGCTGCCTTCGGCTTGTTCGTTTAAATCAGGTTCGGGTGTTGAACATTGCACAATGAAAATACGCGCATGGTCTTCGCCGCGACTTTCAATCAATTGATAATCGGGGCGCGCCAATTGTTTAGCCTGCAACCATTCCTGCAAGCGCGTCTTGGCATCTTTCTCGACTTTTCCGGGCTGAATATCGCGAATTTGTTGTTCAAACCAGGGCAAAACCGTGGTGCGGCAGGTTTCAAAATCGGAATCCAGATAGATGGCGGCAATAATGGCTTCCAAAGTATCAGCAAGTATGGAGTCGCGACGATGGCCGCCAGTTTTCATTTCACCGATGCCCAGCACAATCTGTTCACCAAGATCAAGCTGGCGAGCTATGCCGGCCAGCGATGATTCCCGGACCAGATTCGCACGCGCCCGGGTGAGCGCACCCTCATCTGCTTTTGGCCAGTGTGCAAAAAGCGATTCCGACACAATTAAATTAACCAACGAGTCACCAAAAAATTCAAGGCGCTCGTTGTGTGGAGCACCCGCGCTACGGTGGCGCAGAGCCTGTTGTAGTAACGCGGGTTGATTGAAGCTGTAACTAATGTTTTTACGGAGCACCTGCGCCGCCGCCCGTCATAGGCTCGGTTACATCAAATTTAGCGACGAAATCCAGGTTGTAAATAAGTGGCTTGCGGACTTCGTAATTAATATTGATGGATTTCACATCACCGGTTTTTACGAGCTTTACATTTTTATCGATATCTATGCTACTGACATAACTAATGTTAAAGCGACGATCGAGTTTGGCACGCATTTGCTGAAGGTTGGCATTGGCAGCATCCGGCTCCTTACAAGAAGCCTTAAGATCACTTACGGCACTGTAATATTCAGTGTAAACAGGAAACAATTTAAATCCGACAAAAGCAAAAACACCTACCACCGCCAGCACCATAATAAAACCAAGCAATGTTATGCCGCGTTGTTTAACCAAAGTTTGCATTTTCATAAATCCCCCGCCCTTGAGTGTTATTCAATAGTATCGCCAATTCGTGAATAATCGAAGCCATCTTTACAGGCTTTGAGCATACTCTGACAGTTCAGCCAGATAAACATGGCGCGGCCAACCAGGTTTTTCTCGGGTACAAATCCCCATTCGCGGCCATCGGAGCTGTTATTGCGGTTATCACCCATCATGAAGTATTCGCCTTCAGGTACCTTCCAGGTGCCGTTCTTGGTGATATTGCCATTCGGGATTTCCTGCATGATATGTGGCTTGCCGGGCAGATTTTCGATCACCTGATAGTTTGTCGTAGGGGCATATTCGACTTGAACGCCATTGATACTGACCCGGTTATCGACCACGGTGATTTCATCGCCAGGTAATCCGATAAGCCGTTTAATGTAATCGACACCAATACTCGGATCATCCGGACCCATACCCGGATAGCGAAAAACCACGACGTCGCCTCGTTTCGGGCTGCCAATCTCGATCACTTTTTTGTTCAACACCGGCAAACGAATGCCGTAATTGTATTTATTGACCAGAATAAAATCGCCCACCATCAAGTTGGGTTCCATCGAACCGGACGGAATGCGGAATGGTTCGGCAATAAAAGAACGTAAAGTCAGTACCGCAAAAAGAACCGGAAACAGGGATTTCGCGTAATCAACCAGGATCGGATCAGCCACTTCTTCGCCTTCTTTTTGCATCAGCTTGCGGCTTTTGGCAAAAAACAGGCTATCGACAAGCCAAATAAAGCCACTTAGCAAGGTCAACACTGTCAGTAACAATGCAAAATCAAATTTCACGTTCTATCCTCTGGATCGATGAGTAGTACTAGTTATTGTCCATTTTCAACACTGCCAGGAAGGCTTCTTGTGGGATTTCCACGCTGCCTACCTGCTTCATGCGTTTCTTGCCTGCTTTTTGTTTTTCCAGCAATTTTTTCTTACGGCTTGCATCGCCGCCATAACATTTTGCCAATACGTTTTTGCGCATGGCTTTTACGGTAGAACGCGAAATGACCTGGGCACCAATGGCAGCCTGAATAGCTACATCGAACATTTGCCTCGGGATTAGTTCCCGCATCTTTTCACATAATTCGCGGCCACGGCGATCGGCATGGCTACGATGCACGATACTGGAAAGCGCATCGACCCGATCCCCGTTGATCAGCGTATCCAGCAATACGAACGGACCCGCTTCGAAACGCAGAAAATGGTAGTCCAGCGAGGCATAGCCACGCGATACCGATTTCAGGCGATCAAAGAAATCGAGCACGACTTCCGCCATCGGCATTTCGTAGGAAATTTGTACTTGGCTACCCAAATACTGAATACCTATTTGCGAGCCACGTTTTTCTTCGCATAATTTGATGACATTGCCGACGTAGTCTGGCGGCGTCAAAATATTAGCGCGAATAATCGGCTCGCGAATTTCCTGCACCAAAGTGGTAGGCGGAAGTTTTGCCGGGTTATCCATAGGCATAACCGTGCCATCGGTTTTCAGCACTTCATAAATAACCGTTGGCGCGGTGGTAATGAGGTTCAGATCATACTCACGCTCGAGTCGTTCTTGCACAATTTCCATGTGCAACATGCCTAAAAACCCGCAACGAAAACCAAAACCCATGGCTTCCGAACTTTCGGGTTCAAATTGCATGGCGGCATCATTTAATTTCAGTTTTTCGAGTGCTACCCGCAAATCGGGATAGTCTTCGGCATCGACCGGAAACAAGCCGGCAAAAACACGTGGCTGTACGGTTTGAAAACCTGGCAAAGGTTTATCGGCAGGATCAGAGGCTGATGTCAGGGTGTCGCCAACCGGCGCGCCGTGAACGTCTTTGATTGAAGCCGTAATCCAGCCCACTTCGCCAGCCGACAGTTTTGCCAAGGGTTTACGTTTCGGCGTAAACACACCCACCGAATCGATCAGATGCGTGCGGCCGGTGGACATGACGAGCATTTTTGCGCCCGGCACAATTTCACCCTGCATGACGCGAACCAGCGACACTACGCCGAGATAATTATCAAACCAGGAATCGATAATCAGTGCCTGCAGTTTGTCGGTATCGCGCGGCTTCGGAGGTGGAACCCGGGCAACGATAGCTTCCAACACCAGATCAATATTCAAGCCGGTCTTTGCACTGATGCAAACGGCATCTTCTGCATCAATACCAATGATAGCTTCGATTTCTTTTTTTACTTTTTCAACATCGGCGGTCGGCAAGTCGATCTTATTAAGAATTGGAATAACTTCCAGTCCCTGCTCGACTGCGGTGTAGCAGTTGGCGACCGATTGCGCTTCAACACCCTGCGCCGCATCGACCACCAGCAAGGCGCCTTCGCAAGCGGCCAAGGAGCGCGAGACTTCATAACTGAAATCAACATGTCCTGGTGTATCAATAAAATTGAGCTGATAGGTTTGGCCGTCTTTTGCTTTGTAAGGCAAAGAAACCGATTGCGCTTTGATGGTAATGCCACGTTCGCGCTCGATCGGATTGGAATCGAGCACCTGCGCTTCCATCTCGCGGGCCTCTAGGCCTCCGCAGAGCTGAATAATACGATCGGCTAAAGTAGATTTGCCGTGATCAACGTGGGCAATAATGGAAAAATTACGAATATGCTGCATGTGGCCGGCGGCGCCGTCTTTGGTGATGATTAACGCGCAATTATCTCATAGCTCGGCCACCCACGCAGTACCGACCTTCGTTCGCCCTGAACAAACGAAGGCCGGCACCACCCACCCACTCTGTTAAATCAAGGCATTTCCAGTGTTACCAAGCCGGTGCTTTGGCTATTACGCACCAGCAAACGGATCCTGTCGCCTGATTTGAAAGCTTTTACTGCCGTATTAAACTCCGCCACATTACTTACCGCTTGACGTCCGACTTGCAAAATCACATCGCCTGCCGATAAACCCGCCTGAGCCGCCATCGGGTTAGTGACACGAGCGATTTGTACGCCTTGCCCTTCTACCAAGCCCAATTGAGCGCGTGTTTTCGCATCCACTGCAATAACGCTGAGCCCCAAAACATTGCTGATCGGCACTTCCGGACGTCGATTATTACCGGAATTTGTGACAGCTACAGCTTCATCAAGTGCTGTAAGTTGCACGACAAGGGTTTTCGGTTTGCCGTTGCGGTACAAGTCCACATTCACTTTCACGCCTGGTGGTAGCGCGCCGATCATTGGTGGCAGCATCGATGATTCAACAATATCTTGACCGTTAAGCGCGGTAATAACATCGCCCGGCAAAATACCGGCTTTTTGCGCTGCGCTGCCGTTCGTTACTTTATCAACGAAGGCTCCGCCGGGCTGTGGCAAAGCAAATTCTTTGACCTCTTCACGAGTTACATTGCGAATTTGCACACCCAACTGGCCGCGTGTCACTTTGCCAGTTTTCTTGAGTTGCTGTACTGCATTCATTGCCACTTCCATGGGAATGGCAAAACTCACGCCCATATAGCCGCCGGAATTACTGAAAATTTGCGAGTTAATTCCCACCACTTCGCCAGCCGTGTTTAATAAAGGCCCACCGGAATTACCGGGATTAATCGCCACATCGGTCTGGATAAAAGGTACATAGCGCTGGCTGCCATCAATACTGGGACGGCCCAAACCGCTCACAACACCAGCGGTGACGGAATGATCAAAGCCAAACGGCGAGCCGATGGCCACGACCCACTGCCCGGGTTTTACTTTTTTCGAGTCGGCAATTTGCAGAACCGGCAGATTAGTAGCTTCAACTTTCAACAAAGCCACGTCCGACATTTCGTCACTGCCGATGACTTTTGCTTTAAGTTCACGACGGTCAGCCAAGCGCACGATAACTTCGTCTGCACCAGCCACCACATGATGATTAGTGAGCACATAACCATCTGAAGAAATGACAAAGCCACTGCCGAAGGCCGTGCCGCTTCTGGGTTCTTGCGGCATAGGCATGCCTGGCTGGCCAAAAAAGCGTTTGAACAATTCCGGCATTTCATCTGCGCCTGGCGGCATTTCGGAAGGATCCGCCGAGGCATTTTGTCTTGTTGGTTTTTTAACGCTGGCTTCAATATTGACTACTGCGGGCCCGGCACGTTCTACCAGCGTGGAAAAATCCGGCAAATTTACCAGGGGCAATGCCGCATTACTGCTGACCGATTGTCCGGCAAAGACTTCAGCAGTAGAAGCCGATACTGGCTGCTGTACCTGCGAAAAGCAGGCCACCAGTAATGCACAGGAAGAGAAGCCCAATACAAATCTTGATACAGGTTTCATGTCATCTAACTCGCTTGTTTGTCATGATTGGAAAACGATTGTCTATACAAAAATAGTCAACCTATTAACTCGAATACCATTAACTTAGATAAGCAAAACATAAAAAGTTCCAACTGTATTTCATCATAAACTCAACGCACTTCATTAAAACAAATACTTGTTTTTTCGGCCTATTTTGTTGGTGTGGTCACCTGTCCAAATTGTGCAACTGTCATCGCGGGTACCTTACCAATCACCGTCACGCGCCGACCACTATTCCATTGGGCAAATACATTAACTGCACCCCGCTGCATGGCGCTTTGGCCTTTTTGCAGTTGCGGAGCACGTTCAATATAAACCGAAACAAAAGCCAGGCCATCGCTATATAAAAGATGCACGCCCTCGCCGGAGCTGCGTGCTGCACGAAGCTCGAATCCTGCCGGCGGCGATTTCACCCGCCAGCCGGGATCGACCTGACTCTGTGGAGCCATGCTTTGGATTCGGTGAAAATCTTTATTTTTTGGAAATGCTAAATCGGACTCTTTAGGAATTTTGCCTAACTGCAAATCGGTAAACGCCATTTTTTCAAGTGTCGCCCCGTTTTCATCCAGCAGATCGATACGCATCGGGAAGCCGCTAGACTTTTCAAGCCATAAACGGTAGCCGTAACGCCATTTATCGAGTGCGCGAATTTCTACGACCTGGGTTTCAAAGTTGGCGATGCGTTCGGTGTTTGCCAGCTTGGCTTCGTAGCCATCGAGTTTGTAAGCCAAGGCAAATTGCTGGGTCGGATTCCAACGATCACTTGCTCCGGCTTCATAGCCCACCGAGCCATCTTTCGAGTTGGTGCTGACAACCACTTTGTTATCACGGATGACTTCGCGTGGCGGACCACTCAAGGCAACAATGCGTTCGCGTTCACGGTCATTGTCGAAAGCGTGAAAAACCGCCATCGTTTCAATACGACCTTCGGCCACCATCACCAAGGTGCCTTGATAATTTTGTTTGCGTAGCGCCGGGCCAATTCGTTTCAACCAACCACTGGCATCTTCATGATTAAATTTTTCACTTACCCATGCCTTGGCTTGGCCTAACCAACCCGGCTTTTCAGGCTTTGCAGTCTGTGTTTGCGCCTGAGTACTTAAAGCGCATAAGGACAAAAAGATACTGATGAAAAAACGCAACATCACTTATTGTCACCTGCATTTTCTGCGCTATCTTTATTAACTTCTCCGGCATCTTGTGCAACTACATCGACATAAGGCACAAAACCACCCATACCGTCTTGCGCCATCATTTGGTTATGTCTTACCAAATAAGCTTCAAGTGCCGGGTCACTATTGGCATTCACGACAGAACGTGGCCAGGATTTCTTTTCGCTGTTGATAATCAAAGGAAAGTCTTCTGGTGAAACTACGCCCGCCACCGATTCAATAGATGATGGATTCACTGCTGGTGTTATTGTGGTTGCCGGGCTTGATGAGCTGGCAACGACCGAGGTATTTACCGCCATCTGTCTGTTACCGATCAAATCAGCCGATGCGAATGTGGCAGGCGGATCAATCTCATTATTGTTGATCGTTTCAGCGGTATGAGTATTGGCAAACTTTGGTTCTGGCCTTGCGGTGTCCTGCATAAAGCCGGGAATAAACACAATCGCAGCGAATGCCATGGAAGCAGCAGCGGCCCAGGCAAATAAAGGCCGGCGTGATTTAGCGCTTGACGCCTCTTCTGCCAAGGCCAGCTTTATGTTGGCGCAGAGTGCGTTTGGCATCAGGCGTGCAGACTGTCCTTTCATGCAAGCCGATGTCATTTGCAAACGTGTGTACATCGCTTGCAGTGCTTCGTCATGTTGCAAACGTCGTTCAAGAAACAGCGCTTCCTGTTTTGATAATTCGCCATCCATCCAGGCCGAAAGTTGCTCGCAGATGTTTTCGTCTAATGTATTCATAGATTTGCTTGTCATGGCCGTACTCGCTCGCTATCCATCAAGGGTCGCAGACGCAAATCGATTGCTTCACGTGCGCGGAAAATGCGGGACCGCACCGTACCAATCGGGCAATCCATGGTTTCAGAAATTTCTTCGTAGGACAGGCCTTCCATTTCACGCAAGGTAATGGCTTGTCGTAATTCTTCGGGTAGTGCCTCAACGACTTCAGACACGGTGCGCGCAATTTCTTCGCGCAATAATTCGTGTTCGGGCGTATCGCTATCGTGCATTCGATAGGCGCCTTCAAAATGTTCGGCGTCGTCGGCATCGACATCGGAAGTCGGGGGGCGGCGCTTCATCGACACGAGATGATTCTTAGCAGTGTTCACGGCAATCCTATACAACCAGGTATAAAACTGGGCATCGCCACGGAAATTATTTAATGCGCGGTAAGCACGAATAAAGGTTTCCTGTGCGATGTCCTGACTTTCGGCGTAGTCATGCACGAAGCGGCCAATTACGGCGCCAATGCGGTGCTGATATTTGCGCACCAGAACATCGAAAGCCTTTTTGTCACCACTCTGTACACGCTTGACCAATTCCAGGTCCAGTTCGTTCTCACCCATTGAAACCGCTATCCCGTGCTTGCGGCCGTTGGGGCCGATTGAAAGACCTGCATTTGTCAGGAAAGTTCATTCCAAATTGCATAACCGATTGACCACTCTAGTTGCAGCCCTGATGATACGACCTTAATCCTTTTGTGATGGAGCCGCCATGTTCGACGGACTTCGCCTCACGCACTGGCAAGTGGAACGCCGTGCCGATGGTGTGCTTGTGCTTTCCCTGAACCGCGCCGGACAAAGCGTGAATGCGCTTAGCCAAGCGGTGCTCGATCAACTCGATGCCATGCTGGAACGCTTGCCGCTGGAAATGCCCAAAGGCGTGATTATCAAATCGGGCAAGCCGACGGGTTTCGCTCATGGTGCCGACATCAAGGAGTTTGAAAGTTTTGACGCCAAAGGCACCGTGTATGAATCGATACGTCGCGGTCAATTGATCTACCAGCGCTTGGCCGAACTTCGCTGCCCGACCGTTGCCATTATCACCGGCCCTTGCATGGGCGGCGGCACCGAGCTGGCGCTTGCCTGTCGTTATCGCGTGGCAAGTAACGAAGACAATACCCGCATTGGTTTGCCTGAAGTAAAACTCGGTATTTATCCGGGCTGGGGCGGCAGCGTGCGTTTGCCACGTTTAGTGGGCGCGCCAGCTGCGATGGATATGATGTTGACCGGCCGCACATTATCGGGCTCGGCCGCAAAAGCCATTGGCTTGGTGGATAAAGTCACTGACCCTTCGGGCTTGCAAGAAGCAGCACTCGGTTTAATTCAACGCGGCAGCAAGCGTCCGTTCAAACAAAGATTCATGGCTTGGGCGACGAATTCATTTTTAGTTCGCAAATTATTAGCACCGCAAATGCTGAAACAAGTCAGCCGCAAAGCCCGAAAAGAACACTACCCCGCTCCGTTTTCATTGATCAATACCTGGGCCCGCAGCGGCGGCATGCCAATAAAACAGGCCTTGGTATATGAAGCAAAATCAGTCACTGCATTGGCAAAAACACCCACGGCGAAAAATCTAATCCGCGTATTTTTCATGATCGACCGCTTGAAAAATTTGGGCGGCAAAGACCATGGCATCCAGCATGTGCACGTTGTGGGCGCCGGTGTGATGGGTGGCGACATTGCGGCCTGGTGTGCATTGCGTGGCTTTGATGTGACCTTGCAAGATCGTGAAATGCAATATATCCAGCCCGCGATGGATCGGGCAGCAAAATTATTCGAGAAAAAAGTGCGTGATCCGGCCAAGCGCGCGCTAACAATCGCCCGCATGAATGCCGATGTGGCTGGCGATGGTGTGGCAAAAGCCGATTTAATTATCGAAGCGATTTTCGAAAATCTGGAAGCCAAACAAAATCTGTATGCCACGCTAGAACAAAAAATGAAACCGGGTGCTTTGTTGGTGTCTAACACCAGCTCTATTCCCTTGGCTCAATTGCGCAGCACATTAAAAAACCCGGCCGATTTCGCCGGACTGCATTATTTCAATCCGGTCGCATTAATGCCGCTGGTCGAAATTGTGCAGCACGACAAAATGGCGGCTGAAACTCAGCGCCGCTTGGCTGCCTTTTGCAAAGCCATTGATAAATTACCGATACCTGTTGCAGGCACACCCGGCTTTTTGGTGAACCGTATTCTGGCACCGTATATGCAGGAAGCCATCTTATGTTTCCATGAAGGCATCCCCGGCCCGGTGATTGATAAAGCGGCATTAAAATTCGGCATGCCAATGGGCCCAATCGAATTAGTCGATACCGTCGGATTAGATGTTGCAGCGAGCGTTGGTAAAGTGATGGCTGATTTCCACGGCCAGAGCTTACCCGATGCCCTTAAAGTTGAACCGAATAAACGCGGTAAAAAAGATGGTCAGGGTTTATACAAATGGGAAAACGGTCGCGCGATAAAACCCGAAGTTCCTGCCAGCTATCAAGCACCCGAAGATCTGGAAGACCGCTTGATACTTTCCATGTTGAACGAAGCGGTTTCCTGTCTGCATGATAAGGTTGTTGCCGACGCCGAGCTATTGGATGCCGGTGTTATTTTCGGCACCGGTTTCGCCCCCTTCCGTGGCGGCCCAATTGAACATATCAAAGCCGTCGGTGCCGCCAAATTAAAAGCCCGCCTAGAAGTGCTGGCAAATCGTTATGGTGATCGCTTTAGTCCACGTCCCGGTTGGGATGATCTGGTTTAGGACAAACCGTGGGAGCGTCCGTAAGGCGCGAAAAACCTGCGAGAACAATCCAGAAAGTAGCTCGGGCCACACTTCACCGACCCAGGAATATCGAGGCGTCAAACCCGGGTCGGTGGAGCGTGACCCGGGCTACAAGTTATCTTTCAATGAATTCCGATACCGCCCGATCATATTCGCTCGTGTCCGATAGCGTATTGTGCCCTGCATTTGCAAACACTATGACTTTCGGTTTTTGCTTGAAGTGACGAAGTAAATTTTCGGTATTGGCGCGCGGGACTATTTCATCCATACCCGCGATCATCACCAAGACATTGGATTGGATTACTTGTGCCCGCCGCCATGATTCGTAACGATCTTTCAACAATAAACCTACTGGGAAGATCGGGTATTTTTCCTGCGCCACATTGACGATGCTATCAAATGGCGTTACGAGTATTAATTTATCGATCTTTCTTTGCGATGCAAGATACGTCGCAACGCCGGAACCCAGGCTTCGGCCCATCACATTGATCGAGCTGTGATGGGTTTTTATTTGATCGTGTAATTTCAGAGCATCACTGAATAAATTAGCTTCTGTCACTTCGCCCGGATTGCCGCTGTAAGAACGATATGGCAGCAAATACACGCTGACATTGGGCAGCGTTTTCTTGAAAACCTCGACATTGTATTCAACCGCTTCACCATTACCGCCGAAGTAAATCAGGGCTCGCTGTTGGCCGGGGTTTATAACCCAGCCTTTTAAAAGCAGGCCATCGCTTTGCAATTCAAATGTTTGCGCTTGAACATCGGCAGCAGCCGGCGTCGGAAAATAAAGCATAGAGCGCTGTTTTACATAAAGCCAGCCACACAAAGCGATGTACACAATGGCTGCGATAATGAAAAGTCGAAGCAGGATTTTTTTGAATGTAGCGATAAAAATATTCCTCGTAGCCCGGGTCATGGCTCTATCTGACCCGGGATTGCCGAATGCATAAACCCCGGCGGTTGGATCTCGACATCCCCGGGTCAGATAAAGCCATGACCCAGGCTACGATATTTCTTAAATTGTGTCGCAGGCTTTCGCGCCTTACGGACGCTTGTGTCTGCATTTTGTACTACTGTTGAAGTGAGAGCAGAGTACGGCAAGCCGTTAGGACGATGTGCTTAAAGCACGAGTG
>JAYSXB010000171.1:0-3988 GCA_043717775.1 Arenimonas sp. | reverse complement strand
ACCATTGTCTGCCTGAGCTAAAACCGGCGTGCAAGACATCGCAATAAAAAGCAGTTTACGCATCGTGATTCACCCCTGTTGAATCCTGAACCTCTAGCTAAGCATGACTTTTGGGATACATGCAAGCTAAACGCAGCGTAATAAGATTAACGGTCAAAAATCGGGGAATACATTTATATGCGTGCTTTATTGGCGGGGTCGTTTTTCTTATTGAGTTTTCAGGTGCTTGCCGCAGAAGGCATGTGGGTTCCAGACCAATTACCGGAAATTGCCGGGCCACTTAAAAAAGCCGGCTTGCAGTTGGCTCCCGGACAATTAGCCGATTTAACCGGGCAACCCGTTGGAGCGGTGATTAGCCTGGGTGGTTGTACCGCGAGCTTTGTCTCGCCCGATGGATTGGTCATTACCAATCATCATTGCGCCACCAATCAAATTCAACTTAATTCCACGCCGGCTAAAAACCTATTGGAAACCGGCTATAACGCCGCAACACAGGCCGATGAATTAAGCGGCGGCCCGAATGCACGGGTATTCGTGACCGAGGCGATTACCGATGTCACCAATGTCATCAAAAATAAATTGAAGCCTGAAATGGACGGTGCTACTCGCGACAAAGCGATTGAAGCTGCCGGAAAATCATTGGTGGGCGAGTGTGAAAAAACACCGGGCTATCGTTGCAGCATGTCAAGGTTCTTTGGCGGATTGCAGTACCGTTTGTTCAAGCAACGCGAGATCAAGGATGTGCGATTGGTCTATGCACCGCCACGTTCGGTCGGTAATTACGGCGGTGAAATCGATAACTGGATGTGGCCGCGTCACACTGGTGACTTCACCTTTTTTCGAGCCTATGTCAGTCCAACCGGTGAATCAGCCGCTTTTGATAAAGCCAATGTGCCGTATCGCCCAAAACAGTTTTTACGCATTGGCAGCAATGGTTTGAAGCAGGGCGAGTTTGCCATGGTCGCCGGTTATCCCGGCAGTACCGCACGCTATGCTTTGGCACCGGAATTTACCAACACTGCAAATTGGGCATATCCAACGCGTGTTAAAAATTTCAAGAATGTAATTGCCCTGATTGAAGCAGCGGGCGAGAACGATGCAAGCGTAAAAATTAAGTACGCACCGACTTTGCGCGGCCAGTTGAACACGATGAAAAATTATCAGGGCCAGCTTGATACTTTTAATAAAACCAATTCGACCGCAGAAAAAGACAGAGAAGAAGCTCAAATATTGGCGTGGTTGTCAGCGCAAGGTAAAAAAGGCGAGGACGCCCTAAACGCCCATAAACAATTATTAAGACTTTTTGAAGAACGCAAAAAATTGCAGGCTCGCAATACTGCTATCGGCGGTATGGGCGGTTTGTATGGCATTGCCCGCTCGCTCTATCGCATATCGATTGAAAATGAAAAGCCCGATGCTGAACGTATTTCCGGTTACCAACAACGCGATATGGCAAATTTGAAAGGCTCGGTCGATACTTTTGAAAAGCGTTTTGAAGTCGGCATGGATCGCAAGATTTTAAATTACTGGTTGCAGCAATATATTCAATTGCCTGTTGCCGAGCGCTTGCCAGCCATGGACAAATGGCTGGGTGCGAATGACCAAGCCGCGATAGACCGCAGTCTGAATAATCTGTATGCCAATACTAAAATGACCGATGCTACCGAGCGCAGTAAATGGTGGGGTGCGTCGCGCAAGCAGTTTGAAAGCAGTAATGACTCCATGATCAAGCTCGTCGTCGCATTGATGCCGACCTTGCTCGAACTCGAAGAAAATGAGCGAGATGATTCCGGTAACGACGTGAAATATCGCCCGCAATATTTGCAAGGCGTCATTGATTACAATCGCAGCTTGGGCCGTGCCGTGTATCCAGATGCCAACGGCACGCTGCGTATTACTTTTGGTGAAGTCGTGGGTTATTCGCCGCAAGAGGGTGTTAACTATTTGCCATTCACCAGTCTTAATGGTGTTGCTGCGAAAGCGACCCATAGCGAACCTTTCGATGCACCAAAAAACTTATTGCAGGCCATCAAGGAAAAACGCTACGGCAATCGTGCAGTGGCCGATCTGAATTCGGTACCGGTGAATTTTATGACCGACACCGATATTACTGGCGGTAACTCGGGTTCGCCGACACTCAATTCAAAAGGTGAATTAGTGGGACTGGCATTTGACGGCAATATTGAAAGCGTTGCCGCTAACTGGTTATTTGATCCGGCCTTGAAACGCACGATCCATGTCGATATTCGCTATATTCTGTGGATGATGGAACAAGTAGAGCCTGCGCCACGCTTGTTGAAAGAAATGAATGTTAGTAAATGATTAATTATTCATTGTTGACAAGAAGCCGGGCTTGCCCGGCTTTTTTGTGTGCGAAACAAGGCTAAACTTTTCAGGAAAATAGGAATACTCTGTTATCTGGCTTAAGCAGGTAATAGATGATGAAAGTTCGATTCCACGGTGCAGCAGGCGAAGTGACCGGCTCATGCCATGAAGTGCATGTCAACGGTAAAATAGTGTTGCTCGATTGCGGCATGATCCAGGGTAGCGAAGAAGACGAAAAACGCAATGAACTGGAATTTCCGTTCGAGGTTAATAGCATTGATGCCGTGGTGCTTAGCCACGCGCATATTGACCATTGTGGTCGGCTACCTTTGCTGATCAATCGCGGTTATCGCGGTCCGATTTACACTCAAGCGGCGACGGCTGATTTATTAAAGATACTGCTTGAAGATGCCGCCTCCTTGGCTCAGATGGATGCCGAGCGCGACAATAAGCATCGAAAAGACGGCCATCAAAATCATCAGCCATTGTTTACAAAAGCCGATGTTGCAAAAGTGCTGACCTATGTCAAAGCCATGACCTATGAAACGCCGCTGGAGATTTTTCCCGGTGTAAAAGTCATCTTGCGTGATGCTGGTCATATTCTGGGCTCTGCCAGTGTTAGCTTGGAGTCAGAAGGAAAAACTTTATTATTTTCTGGTGATCTTGGCCCGAAAAATACGCCGATTCTTTGTGATCCAGCGATCCATAAAAAAGCGGATTTAGTGCTTATGGAATCCACCTATGGCGGCCGTTTGCATCGTTCACGAGAGGCGACGATAACCGAGCTGGGCGAAATTTTTGAACAGGCGTGGAATGATGGCGGCAATGTCTTGATCCCGGCATTTGCGGTCGGGCGTAGTCAGGAACTGCTGTATTGGTTTGCCAGGTATTACGATGAATGGAATTTGAAACGCTGGAAAATATTTCTTGATAGCCCCATGGCAGTAAAAGTGGTGGCAGTGGTCGATAAGCACGAAGCGCTCTTTGATGAAGAAGCAAAAAAAGTCTGGCAAGGAAAAATTCGTCCGTTCAATTTGCCAAATTTACATTTCACGCCCGAAGTCGCCCAATCAAAAGCCATTTCCGATACCAAGCACGGCGCTATTATTATTGCTGGCTCGGGCATGTGTAATGGCGGCCGAATTCGCCATCACTTGCGAGATCATTTAGCCACCAAGCAGCATCATGTCATTTTTGTCGGTTATCAAGCGCAAGGTACCTTGGGTCGGCGTTTGGTCGATGGTGCGAAACAAGTGCGTATTTTTGGCGAAGAAATTAGCGTGAATGCGCAGCGCCATACCATTGGCGGCTTGTCTGCCCATGCCGATCAAGCCGGGCTCCTGGAATGGTATGGCCATCTGGAAAATAATCCGCCCGTTGTCTTGGTGCATGGTGAAGACGATGCACGTGATGCCATGAAAATAGAAATGCAGAAAAAATATGGCAATGCAGTGACCTTGGCCAAACCAGAAATGGAATTGGATGTGTAGGTCGGGCCCCGGCCCGAGATGCCCACGACTACGTTGATATATCAGGTGATGAAGAGGTATTTTTTTTCGCTTTTTAGTAATAAGCGATTTGTTTTCGATGATTGCGCACAGGAAGTGCGTTCAAACCCACATGCAAAACCAACCAATACGTAGGAGGCCGCTTGCGGGCGACG
>JAYSXB010000018.1:0-5970 GCA_043717775.1 Arenimonas sp. | reverse complement strand
ACCATGCGCGCCTCGATTCTGGTGCTGGGCCCTTTGTTGGCGAAATACGGTCATGCCGAAGTGTCATTGCCCGGCGGTTGCGCAATTGGTTCGCGCCCGGTCGAACAACATATTCGCGGCCTGATTGCTCTGGGTGCCGACGTGGTAGTTGAAAATGGTTTCGTCAAAGCAAAATGCGATCGCCTGAAAGGCGGCCGTTATGTTTTCGATATGGTGACCGTTACCGGTACCGAAAATGTATTGAGTGCAGCGGTATTGGCGAAAGGCACCACGGTGCTCGAGAACTGTGCCGAAGAACCCGAAGTGGTGGATTTGGCGCGCTGCCTGATTGCCATGGGTGCAAAAATTGAAGGCGCCGGCACCAATAAAATGATTATTGAAGGCGTCGATAGTTTGCGTGGTTGCCATTACGACGTGATGCCGGATCGAATCGAAACCGGCACTTTCCTCATTGCCGGTGCAATGACTGGCGGCCGTGTTATCTGCAAAAAAACTCGCTCCGATATTCTGGATGTCGTATTGCAAAAATTGGAAGACGCCGGTGCTGAAATTACCACTGGCGCAGATTTCATTGAATTGAATATGCATGGCAAGCGTCCGAAAGCAGTGAGTTTGACTACTGCGCCTTATCCCGCATTTCCTACCGATATGCAGGCGCAATTTGCCGCAATGAATTGCATGGCTGATGGCGTAGGTGTTATTAAGGAAACTATTTTCGAAAATCGTTTCATGCATATGAATGAATTAATGCGTCTCGGTGCCGATATTCAAATCGACGGCCACACTGCGATTATTCGCGGCGTTGAAACATTGACTGGCGCACCGATCATGGCAACCGATTTACGTGCATCGGCATCATTGGTATTGGCAGGTTTGGTCGCGAAAGGCGAAACCGTTATCGACCGGATTTATCATATCGATCGCGGCTACGAAAACATCGAAGAAAAATTAAGCGGATTGGGCGCGAAGATTCGTCGCGTGCCGGGTTGAGGAATTGCAATCCCGGCATGGCATGTTTTGAATGATTATCGATGAAGCAAATCCGCCCGTTGCGTTGCGATTTTTAGATGCGCTTCCTGACGCATTAACTTCGGCTACTTTTCTTTTTGCGTGGATCTTCCCGCAATTTTTCAGCCTAGATTTCCTTGGCAATCTTGGTTCTGTTGTTGCGTTGGAAGTAGCATTTTGCATTCTTTTGACCGTTATCTATATTAAGTTGGATCTTACACAAACATTCGATTTTCTAATGGTGCTCGTTATTTTTTCAGTGTCTGCCATTGCCGTGGTTGTGAATATAATACCGACAGCTTCTGGGATGCTCGTTCTTATTCCTTATGGGCTTATCGTTGCAGCAAAATTGAATTACTCGGTTTTTAGAGAGTCCAGCAGCGTCACTACAAGGAAAAGAAATTTTTTCTCAGGCTTTTCCAGTGTTGACTGTATCGTTGTGCTCATGCTTGTTTTATTGTTGCCTGTCCCACACTTTGGAATGGATGAAGAGTTGGCGAGGAGCCTTCCATCGCCCGGTGGTCTCTTGAATTGGGGTTATGACAACACACATATTGCCTATGCATTTGGAAGCTTACATTTCATGGTCATCGCAATAATGCGTTACCGATGGAGCCTGAAATTGCAAAGAGATATTTGGAGTTAGTAAGTCAGAATAAAAAAGGCAGCGGAAGCTGCCTTTTTTATTTTTACAAGCAGTTAATTTTAGAACTCCATTCTCAAGCCCATCGACAAGGTGTCTTGATCGAGTCGGTCTCGGCCAATCATTTTTTCATAGTAAATAAATCCGGAGCGGCCTCGCGACAGGATCATCGAAAGTCCCAGTCCAATCCGGAAGAAGCTCTTGTCTTCGGGGTTACCGGTGACGGTAATAGGTGTGCCAGTCGGATCATGGATAAACGAGGCCTGGATAGTTTGCGGGTCGTCCTTGAATTCGCGTTCCCATTCAAGTTGTAGATGCGGCATCAACACGCCCCAGTCGGTGCTATGGCTATAGGCAAACTTACTACCGATCACGGTGGCAACCGAAGTCAGACTACGTTCTTCAATATGCAAGCCGAGGCCGGAACCACTGCCACTTAATAAAATTTCATCGTAGGCATCGAAGTCGAGTTTGGTGTAGGTCAAGCGGCCATAAGGACCGATAGCCCAACCACCTTTCTGGAAATCGCGACCGAAGGTGAAAGCGGCGGACAACATGCTGCCATCGGTGTCGGCATTGGCAATTTGATCAACCGTGGTAAAGCCGCCACCAAACAATGGCAATGTGTAATTGATATGCCGTTGCAGGTCGAAACGATTTTGTCCGTAAGTCAGCACGGCATCGGCGTACCAATTGTTTTGTTGATAGAAAGTGCTGTAGGCCGAAGCACTCCAGCCGGTGGTATCAACACTGCCGGCGCTTCCGGGCAGGGTAGTGCCTTGTTTCGTGAAACCTAGAGCAGCACCGACAATCATTTTGTCACTCATGCGGTAATCCACACCAGCACTTAAACCATTGATGTCGTAATCAAAGGCCGGATTAATCGAGCCTGCTTGAGCTTCACCGCGACCAATGGAACCGCTGGCGAAGAAACCCCAGCGTTCAAAGTCGCCCGAATTATTCGTGGTATCTGCGCTATTGGATTCGCCATTCAATGCACTGAACAAACTGGCGATTGGCACGCTGCCGCTAGCGGTATTTAAAGCCAGTCCACCAAAACTGGTGCCGCCGGTACCACTGCGTAATGCGGCGATACGAGCTTTCAGGTTTTGGAATTGCGATTGCGCGGCGAGCATCGAAGCATTCCCTTGCGCCAAAGCAACATCGGAAAATAATTCGTCCAGCGCATTAATCGTGTCCTGCGTGTTGATACCTGCCGAGCCCAAGATGCTTTGACATTGCTGCAACAAATCACGTTGTTGCGGGCTGAGTGAGGTAGCGTTTGCCAATGCCGGGCAAAGCGTATCAATGGCATTGGCTACTTCGGTTTGCAGGGGATTAAGTCCTGTTAAATTTGATATTGCGACATTCAAATTAAATACCACTGGCGCACTGCCAAATGCCGGTGCACTCGCGCTGACTTGCACGGTGCCAAGACCATTGAGTTGAATGCTATTGCTCGCTCGGCCACTGGCATTGGTCACACTGCTCGCACCTGTTAATGTGCCGCCGGTAGTCGTCCAGTTAATTGTTGCGCCAGTAATGACTGCGCCGCCGCTATCGCGTAATTCCACGGTCAATGGTGCTGAAGTAATCGTGGGGTCGAGCACTTGGTTATTACCCGACACAATCGTCAAACCACTCGCCACTGCGGCAGTTAAACCGGTGGCATTGAATGTGATCGAAGGGCCACCGACAACCGTCGCCGTCACGGTATTGAGGCCGGCGGCGGGGCCAAGTGTTAGTACCGTTGATGCTTGGCCGGTGCCATCGGTGATTGAATTAATAATCGATACCGATCCGCCACCACTCGTGACAGCAAAAGTAATTGGTACACCACTTAATGCCTTGGGATTACTCTTGCCATTCACCGGTACCGAGAACACACCTGCAGGCGGTGTGATTTTTACGGTTAGAGGTACTGGTAGTGCAGTGGACACCGGGCCGGCTTGACCATTACCACTCGCCGGTGCCAATGTGACTTGCACCGCACTGGCAGCAAAATCTATCGTAAGCGCACCAGCAAAAGCGCTTGCACGAATAACCGATCCGCCGGTCGTGGTGCCGAAAGTAAATGTGTTGCTGGCTTGTCCGCTGGCATTGGTATTGCTGGTGGTGCTGCTTAAAGTGGCAGGGCCAGAAATTACCGACCAAGTAATGGTTTGAGCCGCCAATGCATTGCCAAAACCATCGCGAAGCACCACAACAATAGGCGAATTCACAGGCGAGCCAATCACACCCGATTGCCCGTCACCGGAAACAATAATGAGCGTGTTATTGGGGGTCGGATTTGCCGTCAATGAAAACGTCACGGTGGCAGTGGGTTCATCGGCACGCGTTGCCGTAATGCTAATCGGGCCCACGCTGACACCCGCATTCACCGTAATATTCGCATCACCAGCAGCATCGGTATTGCTGGTGCCGCTGGATAACACGGCGCTACCCGATGCCAGTATCCAATTAATAGTGATACCAGCAGCGGCAACGCCATTGTTGGTGGCATTGACCAAGAGTGGCGAGGCAAATGCAGTGTTGATAAACGCGGCCTGGCCATTACCGGAGCTGCGTGTCAGTGCAAGTGTGCTAACAGCAGCATTGATATTGAGTGTGTAAGAAACCGTGGCGGTGGGGTCGTCGTTGCGGGTCGCGGTAATGCTTACCGCTCCGACGCTTGCACCTGCATTGACACTGATTGATGCTTGGCCCGAACCATTGCTTACACTGGTAGCAGCAGACAAAGTGGCATTGCCGCCAGTCACTGCCCAATTAATAGTGACGCCGCTGGCAGGGTTTCCGCTATCTTGTGCGAGCACAATAAGCGGTGCACTGAACGGGGTGTTAGGTGTTGTGCTTTGGCCATTGCCGGTAGCAACATTCAAGGTGCGGGTGACGGCAAGTACGGTGTGATTGGTGGTTACGTTTAGAGTGAAGCTACTGGCGGTCGCCTGAATTTGTACGGGGCCGGGTGTGTTGCCAAAATCAAAATTGACTTGAGCTTCACCGCTGCCATTTGTCAGCGTGGTGCCCGAGGCAACGAAGGCACTACCACTTAAAACTGTCCAGTCGATATTCACGTCGGGAAAGCCAATACCGCCGCCGTTGCTAAGTTTTACAATAATGGGTGCAGCAGCGCTTGTGTTGGGCGGCCCACTTTGACTGTTGCCGCTCACCACATCGAGTCGCGGTGCCGTGGTCGAGTTCAAATCAAACACCACACTATTGCCGGAATCATTTCGTTCGGCGGTAATTTGAATGGGCCCGGCGAAACCGGTGGCATTGATTGTAATTTGTGCAAAGCCCGAGGCATCGGTAGTCGCTGTGCCGCTCGACAGAGTCGCATTACCCGATGTGAGGCTCCAGTTAATCTGCACGCCACTAGCACCCACGCCACTATTTTCTGCCAATACCAGCAATGGAATGGCGAAACTGGTGCCCAGCGCCGTCGTTTGGTTGTTACCCGATTCAATGGCGAGAGTTTGAGCGCTAGAAATAACATGGATGGTAAAAGTAACCGGTGCAATCGGGCAGGCCGGGTCCGGGCCAGTCGGGCAACTGCCATCAACGGTTACCGTGAAATCACCGGTGCTGGTACTGGTGAAAGTATTGGTGCTATTGCCTGCGGTATCAACCGCAGCGCTCGCGCTGCCAAGAGTTCCTCCGCTGGTTGTCCATAATGTTTGTAATGATGTGTTGCCAACGCCGTTGACCACATAATTGACGTCAAGTGCGGCGGTGTCGCCCACATTTATAGTGATGTCGTTTGAGCTAACGGTTGTAAGTGCATAAATATTACCAGTGGCAGTCAAATTGAAAGAGACATTCGCGCCAGAATCCTGCCGCGCTGCATTAACGCTAAGAACACCCGCAACGTTGCTTGCATCCAGCGTCATCGTCGCGATGCCACTGGCGTTCGTCACCGAAGGATTCACAGAAGTAAACGTGCCAGCGCCAGTTGTAATGGTCCAGTCAATGAAAACACCCGAAACTGGCGTGCCGTTATCTGTCGCAAGAACTTGCAATGGGCTGGAAAATGAGGTGGCCAATGCCGCGCTTTGTCCGTCGCCGGCATTTATCGCTAATGCCTTGTCAATGACTGTAATGGTAAAAATTTCACTCGGCGGCGGACAACTGGTTCCGCTGCCTTTGGTGGTGTTTATCGGGCTTGGAACCGGCGTTGGGCAATTGACTGTCGCAGTAACGGTATAAACGCCAGCAGCAAAGGGCGGGAAGAAAATAGTTTCGGCATTACCTGAGGTATCAACAGGGGTTGATGTGGCTGTTACGCTGCCTGCCGAAGGAGACCACAATACATTACTGCC
>JAYSXB010000170.1:0-3994 GCA_043717775.1 Arenimonas sp. | reverse complement strand
ATCTTGAAATTGCCGATTTGGTGTATCAATCAAGTGACAATCAAGTGGCCAATGCGGTCGCGGGTTTACAGCTACAACTTCAACATCACTGGCAACGTGCCGAGGCAGCCTAATGCGGCAAATTCAAGTGAGCTTGGCGAAACGCAGTTATCCCATTCGCATTGGCAATGATGTGCTGAGCGATACCGCCGCACTGGTCAGCTTGGTGATAGGCAAACAGGCGCTGATTATTACCGATGAAAATATTGCGCCCCTGTATTTACCAATAGTGCAAGCAGCCCTAGAAGATAAAATTGTTCATACGCTAATATTTCCGCCCGGCGAACAGGAAAAAAATCTCACTCGCTTTGGCGAAGTTATGCACGTGTTGGCTAGCATGAAAGCCAGCCGCGATGTCACCCTGATTGCCCTCGGCGGCGGCGTAATAGGCGATTTAACCGGCTTTGCAGCGGCGTGCTGGATGCGCGGCGTGCGCTTCGTACAAATCCCCACTACTTTACTTGCCATGGTCGATTCATCCGTCGGCGGCAAGACTGCGGTCGATCTTGAAAGCGGAAAAAATCTGGTCGGTGCGTTTCATCAACCGGTAGCGGTGCTCGCTGATTTAAGCACCTTAAAAACTCTGCCCGAACGTGAACTAAAAGCCGGTCTGGCCGAAGTCATTAAATATGGCGCAATATTTGATGTCGGTTTTTTTTCGTGGATGGAAAAACATATCGAAGAATTATTGGCACTCGATGAAACCGCATTGACCGAAGCCATTTCACGCAGTTGCCGACAAAAAGCTGGCGTGGTGTCGCGTGACGAAACCGAACACGGCGAACGCATGCTGCTCAATTTCGGCCATACCTTTGGTCACGCCATTGAAACCGAGCAAGGTTATGGCAGTTATCTGCATGGCGAAGCGGTCGCCATTGGCATGTGTTTGGCCGCCAAGCTTTCAACACAACTCAAGCGTGCGCCCGCCGCCGATGCAGAACGCTTGGTCAAGTTGCTTAAACGCGTGGGTTTGCCGACTTCATTGCCGGTTGAATTGGACAGTGAAGCGCTATTAATGCGGATGAAACTGGACAAAAAAGCGCTCTCGGGCGCCTTGCGCTTGATTCTATGGCGAGGCTTGGGCCGTGCCGACGTAGTGCCGGATGTGGCGGAAAGCGCGATTTTAAGAGCGCTCGTATAAAGTCGTATTTCTAAGCGAGACAAGACGCAAAGGGGAAATAACGACGCGCATATGGGTGCTATGTAAGGAGTTATAGCTATTTCATTAAATATCGAAATGAAGCCATCGATTTATCAAGCGAATTCACAAGCTTGGAACATCGGCTTCCCGACGAAAGTCGGGACCCAGAAACCTCTATGAGGCAGAGTGTAAAAGTTGCTCCGAACCAAGCTTCTGGGCACCGTTTTCCAACGGGGTGACAGTTTTTTTGATTTCGTGCTCCAGTGAAGAGCTTGTCCAATGGCAGGATTATTTTGAAGATTGGCTATATTCCCACTTGCAACGCAATATAGCGACGAAATACGGCTTTATACGAGTGTCCTTTAAGGGTGCTTAGCGGTTAAAATGCGTTATGCGATTATTTCTTCAGCAAAAACCGGCCGCCGGTGAGGCACCCAAGTTCGTCCAATTAATTCTGGAGCAGGATTTATTAGGCGGCTGGTGTTTGGTGAAGGAAGCCGGGCATACCGGTGGCCGCAGCCAGTTGAAACGCGAACAATTTTTGCAACACGAGGCCGCGATTACCGCGTTTGAAAAAGCGCGCGACGCGCAGGTTAAGCGTGGCTTCCAGATTATGTTTGTGCAGGGCGCAGATGCCCCCGAGCACTGATTCATCGAGAACAAAATGACTTTAAAAAACGATCGATTCCTGCGCGCCCTGCGTCGCGAGCCTGTAGATGCAACACCGGTCTGGCTTATGCGACAAGCCGGACGTTACTTGCCCGAGTATTTGGCGACCCGAAAACAAGCCGGTAGTTTTATGGGCCTGGCCACGAATCCGGAACTCGCTTGTGAAGTTACCTTGCAGCCCTTGCGTCGATACGATCTTGATGCCGCGATTTTGTTTTCCGATATTTTGACGATTCCCGACGCCATGGGTTTGGGTCTGAGTTTTGCCGAAGGCGAAGGCCCGCGCTTTGCCCGCCCTATTCGCAGCCATGCCGATATCGAAAAACTTTTCGTGCCGGACATGGCAAAAGAATTACGTTACGTGATGGACGCGGTGAGTTTGATTCGCAAAGAATTAAACGGCAGCGTGCCGCTAATCGGATTCTCCGGCAGCCCTTGGACGCTTGCCTGCTACATGATTGAAGGCGGCGGCAGCGATAATTTTTCCAAGATCAAAGCCATGGCATTGAACGATGCGTCGGCCTTGCATCGCCTGCTTTCCATAGTCACCGACTCGGTTATTGCTTATTTGGGCGCACAACGCGCTGCCGGTGCGCAAGCACTGCAAGTATTCGACACCTGGGGCGGCGTATTGTCGCCTCACATGTATCGCGAATTTTCATTGCGCTACCTGCAACGCATTGCCGCCGAATTGCCACGCGGCGAAGGCGCCGATAAAACGCCACTGATTTTATTTGGCAAAGGTAACGCGCCCTATCTCGAAGAATTAGCCGACACCGGTGCCGAAGGCATTGGCGTTGATTGGCTGGTTTCACTCGAGGAGGCCCGCCGCCGCACGCAAAATAAAGTCGCGCTACAAGGCAATCTGGACCCCGTTACCTTATATGCCGACCCGGACGGCATTCGCCGCGAAGTAAAACGCACGCTCGACAGTTACGGTAAAGGCCCCGGCCATATTTTCAACCTCGGCCACGGCATGTCACCGGACATGAATCCAGACCATGTCAAAGTATTAGTCGATGCCGTGCACGAGTTTTCGCGGGTGTAGGATCGCTCACGAGCGCGAAAAATCTGCGACGCGCGTAGGAGCGCTGACGAGCGCGATAGGTTTGCGACGCGGTTTAAAAGTGCGTGATCAGGCTCACACTAAAGATCACGTTCTATTTTATTGATGACGCAGATTAAAGTTCTATCGCGCTCGTCAGCGCTCCTACGGAAGAAAAATCACGCCTTCTCCAGCATCGGCGGCAGCGGGCAATGCAGCGATGCACAAACGGTGCGCAGCAATTCGGCTTCGGCGATGCTGACTTGATTGTCCTGGCTGATTGATGCCACCAAGCCTTCGATTAATAATTCCTTGCTCATCGGTTCCAGGCTGTCTAATGCGGGCCAGACGGTTTCGAGGGCTTCGACGAAGGATCTTGTCACCTGGTAATTTATATTTTCGCGCGGTAGTGCGCGTGACATTCCGGCGATGTAGGCACGTTGGGCATCGGCGGGGTTGTTGTGGCCGACTTGCGCTAACACGGCCATCAAGGTGCTGGCCTGCGGCGCTACATCTTTCAGTTTTTTATTACCGTGTCGCCAGGCTTTGCTTGGGTCGAGCACATCGCGCACCTGGGTGCCGAGTAAATGGCCGAGACAATATTCATATAAATCGATATGGCCGTCGGCATGTACGAGTGCGTACACCGATTCCATAAAGCGCACCAGTTCCGGGCGCGGGCGTTGGCGCAATGTCGGAAAACACAAAGACGCCAAAGGCAGACGATGCATCGGATTTAGCTGGCTCACTTGGGCGTAGAAATCTTTCACCACAGAGGGCAAGGCGTCGCCGTGGCGGGCACGTAATTCAAATGCCTGCTTGGCCTGCACTTTTTCATCGGATGAATACAGCAAGGCGCACATGAGCGGAATGACACCATGATGGCTGCGTGCAGCTTGCTGCAAAATTTCCGGAATGCTGCTGGCAATATCATGCGCGCGCTGGTAGTCACCAGAGTTTGGCGAGCCAACTTGCTGAATAATGGAAGGCGGCGTGACCGTCACATTAGTTTGCGATGAAGGCATGCTGCTGCCATCGTCGGAAAACCCAAGCAGGCGATCTTCTTCCAGACCGACCGGCGGCTTCATACTCCAACGTGC
>JAYSXB010000169.1:0-25777 GCA_043717775.1 Arenimonas sp. | reverse complement strand
CAGTTTTACGGCACACTTGGCAGATTGAGGGAGACCTATCGTGCAGAAAGCTCGGACTTGGATCGGCGCGTTATTGCTAGTGGGCTTGTCAGTGTCTGGCTGGGCGAATGCTCAGACGGTGGAGCCTGATGCAACATCAGAACAAACGCCTGCTCCCATCGATCTGGGTTTAAGTATGGGGACAAGCCCCAGTGATGTCCGCTTGGAAGAAATATTGTCGGGCGAGCAGAAAGTCAGCCTTAGTCCCATTGTGAGTAATGAGTTTTCGATCATTGGTCGCCCGCAAGAAAAACATTGGCTGCGAATGAAGGTCACATTGCCTGCCGATGCCGAGCCCATGACCTTGAGTTTTGAACGCCAAGGTGTGCGCTCCATTACCTTGTATGAAGTGGATAAAAGCGGCAAAAAAATCTCGGTTATTCCCTTGCAGTCGAGCCGAACACCGCATCTCGAAAATACCCGTGGACAATGGCCGACCCGAATTGTTTTTCTGTTGCCGCCTGCGATTGCCGATGGCGCTGTTGTGTATGCCGAAATAGAATCTTTGGGATATGTGCATCTGAGCCCTTCCTTGTTGAGCTCGGAGCAGCAAACAAGTCTATCGGCAAGCGACGATTCTTTTTTCAGCACGCTTTATTTTGCAATATTGGCTTTGATGTGTCTGGCGATCTTTCGCCAGTTAAGAGTCGCCGAATCACAGGCTATCTTGATCGCGCTAAGCTTGTTAATTGGAATGTTTGGTTTTTTTGCCTACAACACGCACTTGGCTTTATTTCTCAAAACCGAATTCATCAATAAACCATCGCTGGCTTATGCCTTGCTGATTCTTGCTGCGGCACCGTTTTTATCGGCGAGTAATTACTTCTCGGGCTTTCATGCGCGTTGGCCAGAAGGCGCTACCTGGGTAACACGCTCAGCCATGATCTTGATGGCTTTCGCTATTTTAATTGCGCTAAGTAACCTGTTTAGTGTGGCTGATTTACAATTAATGACTGCGGTTATCTGGACCGTCTGCATTGGCGTGGCGATGGGTATCTATTTATTTGATGTGCGCTCCAGCCGTTGGTCGGCGCTGATTGTAGCCTTTGGGTTGTTGGCGGCCTTATGGGCGCCCGCATTTGTTTTCAATCAAAGCTTGCCTTCAACACGCCTGAATTTATACGGCTTTCAGGTGTTCTTTCTGGTATTGATGTCGGTCTATTTATTATTTCCATGGTTGCGGGCGGTATTGCAAAATCGCGGACGCAAACGCCGCACAATGCCCGCCGCAGAATTAAGTACTGATCAAAAAATCGCCAATGCGCGTACGCAGTTGATGGCGGGCTTGGAATCTGCACTACAAAATGCTAATGAAGGCGACGTAGAGTGGATTGCCTACCGCCGTTTGTTGGAAGGTCTGAAAACGGTGTTGCCACAATTAGCGTCGGCCGTGATTGCCAAAAATTATCACAATGCAGATTTATTGATTGTAGAACCTAAATCTGCGACCGAGCGCTATGCGTCTTTAATCAATCAACGCAGTAATATGTTGAAAAATTTGAGTCGCATGAAAGCGCCGCAGCAGATTCGTCTTGACTTTGATGGCCCGGAAGGTCCTCTGCAAGAAGTAAGTTTGGCCGTTATACCATTGCCAATCGCCAAGCCTGGTTGGGGTGCATTGATTGTGGAACGCACATCGGACCGTAATTATTCCGAGCTTGAAATGGATATTGGTACCGAGTTCGCAGCGCTTGCAACCACGGCCGGTGACGATGCTGCTGAAGCAATGCTGGCACGCCATGCCAAGGAAATGGACCCGGAAACCGGTTTGTATAACCGGGAAAAATTCGATGACATTCTAAAGCGCTCAATTGAAGCCACCATTTTGCAGCAAAAACAATTAGCGATGTTGCGAATCGGTGTTGATAATTTCACCCAGAATACGGTAGGCAACCCTGGCTTGAAAACCGAAATTTTACAGTCCTTGGTCGCGGCCATGAATGACGAAGCAGATTATGGTGTCATCATGTCGCGTTTCGATGACGAAGATATTGTTATCTTGATGCCGGACCGAAATATCGGCCAAGCGCGTGAATTAGCGCAACGCTTATGTAATGTCGCTAACCGTATTAAAGCGACATCGGTGCCAGCGATGAAATTTACTCTAAGCGTCGGCGTCAGTCATCTGCAGCCGGGCGAGCGCAATAGTAAAATGATGCTCGAGCGGGTTGCTGCAGCCCTGGCGAAAGCCAACCAGTACGGCGGCAATCAAATTCAGGCCATCAGTAGTGGCACACTATGAGTTTGGAGTTGGTGATCGCTAATAAAAATTATTCGTCCTGGTCCTTGCGGCCATGGCTATTAATGACTTACTTCAAGTTGCCTTTTCGTGAAATTAAATTGCCACTCGATACGCCAGAGTTTTATAAGCGAATAGCTGATTATTCACCCACAGCACGCGTGCCGGTATTGCGCGACGGCGATGAAATTATTTGGGATTCACTGGCGATTTGTGAAGTCATCAATGAGCGCTACCTCGACGGTAAAGCCTGGCCGAAAGATTTAAAAGCACGAGCAGCGGCCAGGTCTGCGGTCGCTGAAATGCACTCGGGCTTTTCGGCTTTACGCAGCCAGCTGCCGATGAATTGTCATCGAAAAAGTGATGCTTATCGCTGGAAGGAAGATGCTGGTCGCGACATTTTGCGTATCCAGGCGATATGGGATAGTTTGCGAACGCGTTTTGGCGCAGGTGGTAAATTTCTGTGTGACGAGTTCGGTATTGTCGATGCCATGTTTGCACCGGTCTGTGCCCGTTTCATGGCCTATGGTGTTGCGATGGATGAAAATGCCAAGCAATACGTCAACACGATTTATGCCTTACCGGCAATGCAAGCTTGGCTCGCAGAAGCAAAGCTCGAGCCACCCAAGCCGAGTAATGGCGAGCCTTGAATGCGGGGTTAAGGTATTTAATCTTAGTGCACATGCTTGCTGCAACCTAAAACTCTCATGAGGCAATATAGGTGCAGGTCGGAAACCGTTCCAACGTTTACTATCCATTCGGCTATTAAAAACCGACACTCTCACCGTACATCGCAATACAAGTGCCTACGCCGCTGCTTAAGCAGCGTTTCTACGCCGTGTGCCTGCCGAAATGTAGGATATAGAGCGTTACCACTTTCATAGATGGACATACCCTTGTGTGAGAAGCGATTGCACGGATAGTCTCGTGCGACTTTATCAAATCCCATAAAAACGCAACTAACGCGGTAGCCAAGTATTTCGGATTGAAATAAACATGAAACTGTATCGTAGATCTGTCACCGTAAGCGTCTTTCTAAACAGGTTATAGGCTAGCGGTTTAGCGATTTTCATCGGTGTGGCTGACTCTTGAGCACAATCAATTTTAAAACCACGAAGCCACCAGTGTGGCGAGTTCTTTTGAAAAGAACACCAACAACACAATTTCGATAACGCCTAATAGCCAGCCGATCATCATAAAACGACCGTCGCGTTCAATCAGCGCAAACGAGAAAAACAAAAGCACAATTCCGAACGGGATATTGGTGGCAGGCAAGGGCAAGGCTAAACTAATGCCCAGCAGTAATAGCAATAATCCAGTAAATGCGTGAGCAAACGGATTGCTGAAAATCCACTCGTCTCGGGGTTTGGTAATTTTATCCAACCGTAGTAACCATTTATCAAAGCGATTGCGAAAACCAATGATAGTGGAACGGTGAAATTTTCTTTTCGCAATAAAACCCGGTAGCCAAGGGTGTTCAAAGCGTAGTAAAAATTGCAGGCCAATCAATGAGGTCAGAAAACCGCTGACGGCTCCTTGTCCTACTGGTACCGGAATAAAGGTGGGCAGTAATACCAGAAACAAAAATAGTCCGAAAGCACGTTCCTGGAATTCATCCAGTAAGCCACTGAGCGTGACTTCGTCCTGGGGCAAGCCCTCGCATAGCTGATTGATGAGCTGATGCGTACTTGGAGGTAGTGGACCATGACTTTTCGGAAATCTTAATTTCATTAGATAGCTTCGGCATCCAATGATTTGTCAGATATTTCGGCGATCAGTAATTTATCGATGCGGGCGCCGTCCAGATCGACCACTTCAATGCGCCAGCGTTGCCAATCAAAATATTCACCGGCGTGTGGAATACGGCCGAAGTGTGCAATGACCATGCCGGCAGCTGTAGTGAAATCTTGTTCAATTTCGTTGGGTAGTACATTCATTGTCAGCAATTCTTTCAGTTCATCGGCTGAAACGCGACCATCGACTAACCAAGAGTTATCGGCACGCTGAATAATCAGTGGCTCTTCATCGCTACTTTCATTGTCTTGAATTCTGCCCAGTACGGCACCGAGTAAATCATTCATGGAAACCAGACCTTGAATATCGCCATACTCATCCACTACCAAGCCCACGGTTTGTTGTTCTTCGCGGAATATTTCCAGCAGTCGCAGTGCATTGGTCGAATCGGACACAAACAGGGCAGGCCGAAGTTGGCGCAGTAATTCATCGGTAGTTTTAATATCGGTTTGACCGGCGAGCATTTTAACTTCGAGTACGCCGAGCACATCGGCGTCGTTACCGCGATAAACCGGAAAGCGTGCAAATAAAGTTTCCCGCATCTTGGCAAGATTATCTTCAAGCGAGGCATTGGCGTCGAGCCAGGTAATGCGTGTGCGCGGTGTCATCAATGAATCGGAAGTACGATCACCCAGCCTCAGCACGCGACTGAGCATATTTCGTTCGTCTTGATCGATCACGCCCTGTTCGTGGCTTTCGGCAAGTAGATGACGTATTTCTTCTTCTGTTACTTTTTCTTCGCCTAGATTGGCCATGCCAAATAAGCGGAGCAACAAACGCGTTGCGCCAGCCATGACAAATACGCCGGGTTTGGCCACGGTGGCAAAAAAGCCCATCGGTACTGCGACCAGGGTGGCAATTCGCTCAGGCCGCAAGGTGCCAAGACGTTTGGGCAATAGTTCGCCAATCACGCCGTACAAAATGACCATGATAAAAAAGCCGGAGATAAAACCTATCGTATGGGAATAAGGTGCCAGCACCGGGAATGCCTGCGCAACGGGTCCGGCAATTTTACTGCCAAGGGTTTCACCGCCGAAGTAGCCTGTTAGCAAGCCCAGCAGAGTAATCCAAACTTGTACGGCCGATAAAAAACCTTCGGGGTGCTCGGCGAGTGCGAGAGCTTTTTGGGCGCGTTTGCTGGTGAGTGCGAGTTGCTTCAAGCGCTGCTTGCGCGAAGTCATAACCGCCATTTCCGACAGCGCGAAAAAGCCGTTAAACAAGACCAGAATGATGACAATAAGGAGTTCAATCATAAAAAATGCGCTGCATTAATCCAGAGGTGAGTATAGATGCTGGCGATGTAACCAAGTGCAATGGCCCAGCTCCATTTTAAATGGCCCATAAAGGTATATTTGCCTTTAGATACACCCATCAGCGCTACGCCAGCGGCGGAGCCTACCGATAATAGGCTGCCGCCAACGCCTGCGGTGAGCGTGATTAACAGCCATTGGCCATGATCCATGGGCGGGCTCATCTGCAAAACGGCGAACATGATAGGAATATTATCAACAATGGCCGACATCAATCCCATGATCACATTGGCGGTCGTGAAGCCGAGCCCGCCATACAATTGTGTTGAGGCCAGTTCCAGATAACCCATGGTCGCCAAGCCGCCGACACAGAGTAAGACACCATAGAAAAATAATAAGGTGTCCCACTCGGCGCGCGCGATAATTTCAAAGACATTATAGTTTCCGCTTTCTTGCGAATCGCTTAATGCCGACTTTCGCATTTCATGGCGCTTGATAAAGTAGCCCCAGATTTGCAGCAAGCCCAGGCCAAACAACATGCCGAACACTGGCGGCATATGCAGAAATTGTTTGCCGGTTACGGTAATTGCGATGGTAAGAGCGAACAGCACGCAAGTAATCCAGCCACCAAATTTCACATCGGCATTATCTTTGCCTTGTGGTGGCGTTTCTTTAGGTAAGGCAAAGTGCATGCATAGCGCAGGGATTAACCAATTCACCAATGAGGGCAAAAAGAGTGCAAAGAATTCAAAGAATTCGACCTTCTTGGCCTGCCAAACCATCAGCGTAGTGATGTCACCAAACGCGCACCAAGCGCCACCAGCATTAGCCGCAACCACAAGATTAATAAACGCTAGTGTGATAAAACGAATATTGCCTGCACCGACCGCCAGAATAACCGCCGACATAATCAACGCCGTGGTTAAATTATCCAGAACGGCAGAAAGAAAAAATGAAACGATTCCGGTAATCCAGAATAGACTCCGGTAACTAAAATTGCGACTCACTAATTCGGCGCGCAGTGCCTCAAACACATTACGTTCAGTCATGGCAGCGACAAAGCTCATTGCCACAATCAAGAAGAAAAATAATTCGGTAAATTCCAGAAAAATATGCCGGAAAGCATTGGCGGCAAAATCCGGACCAAGCGCCGAGTTCTGGCTGCAATACCATGCAATCAAAGCCCAAATAACACCGGCGGCAAATAGTACTGGCTTGGATTTACGCAGATGAATTTTTTCTTCCAGTACTACAAAAGCATAAGCAGTCACAAAAATGCCGACTGCCAGCAGACCAAGCGGGTGGTCAGTCAAGTCTAGTTTGCCATTGATGCCCGAGCTTGCCCAAGTCAAGGTGGGCACTAAAAAACCAGCGAAACCTGTCAATAAGCACCTAATTATTCGATTAATCATGGTTTTAGAGCTGAGTCTTGAGGGTTCAATGATAACGCAGCGGCATGTCTTTTAGGCGAAAATCCACTGCTTTGCCTAGGCTATACTGCCTGTCATAAAGTTGAAGTAAATAATCCAATAATCTGTCATCAAGCGTTTTATATTTGCTTACTAAGGGGATTTCCATGTTTTCTTTGCAAACTATTTTCGGTAAGGGCGACAAGTTTTATGGACTTTTAGAAGCCAGCGCGGCAGCATCGCGCGACAGTACTCGGGCCTTGGTTGAACTATTGCAGGCCCCAGCCGGACAGCGCTCATTGGATAAATTCAAACTGGCACGCCAGCGTGAAAAAGATTTGGCAGCGCAAATTAGTCAGGAACTGGTCAACACCTTTGTCACGGCATTGGAGCCGGAAGATATTGAAGCCTTGAATAGCGCCTTGTATCGCATTCCCAAAGTGGTCGAAAAATTTGCCGAGCGTTATGTGATTGCTTCAGAGCGTATTGGAGATGTCGATTTTGTATCCCGCGCCCTCATGTTGGAAAAATCCTGCGAGGTGATTGAACAAATGGTCGGTCTGCTGCGCAAGGGCATCAATATGGAGGCGACCAAAGCACTCAACGATAAAATGCAGGCGATTGAAGCCGAAGCAGATCGTTTGATTCTGGAAATGTATCGCGACAGCTACACCCGCGAAAACGACCCAATGCGTTATTTGATTCTGAAAGACATGTTTGAAATCCTGGAAAAAGCCATTGATCGTTGCCGCGATGTCGGCAATGTGATTTATCAAATCGTCCTGAAAAATAGCTGAGGAGCCAGCCGTGCTCACTCTTTTATTATTGGTTATTTTGACCGCCCTGGTGTTTGAGTACATCAACGGATTTCATGACACTGCAAACTCGATTGCAACGGTAGTTGCCACAAAAGTATTAACGCCAACCCAGGCAGTGATGCTTGCGGCCACGACCAATTTGATCGGTGCGCTGTGGGGAACGGCGGTTGCGAAAACTATTTCATCGGGATTGATTGATGCCTATGTGGTAGATATCAATTCACAAATTTTGATTTGTGCATTGCTCGGTGGCGTTATTTGGAACTTGGTCACTTGGGCGATGGGTTTGCCATCTTCGTCATCACACGCCTTGATTGGTGGGCTTTGTGGTGCTGCCTTGGCCGCTTCTCATAATAATTGGGCAGCCATCATTTGGTCGCAGCCGGATAATCCATTCTGGAAAGGCAAAGGCGTGTTGTGGAAAGTGGTTTTTCCGATGTTCACTTCGCCGATATTGGGATTTATCGCGGGCATTTTTGTTATGGGACTGCTATTCGCTATTATTTCCGGTATTGCCAGACTCGGTGGAAAATTTGCTCGCGCCATGCGCCCGCGCTGGGTGAATGCATTTTTCGGCAAGGCGCAAATTTTTTCAGCGGGCTATATGGGTTTTGCGCATGGCAGCAATGATGCGCAAAAAACGATGGGAATTATTGCATTGGCACTCGTCGCCGCCACCGGCGCAGGCACCTTGGAACACGCACCTAGCTGGCTGCAATTTTTGAGTTTGTCTTCTGATAGCGGCGGCAAGAATATGGAAATTCCGCTGTGGATTAAATTGACCTGTGCATCAGTCATGGCCGCCGGTACTGCCGCCGGTGGCTGGCGCATTATCAAAACCTTGGGCCATAAAATGGTAAAGCTCGATCCGATCAATGGCTTCGCCGCTGAAACCAGCGGCGCCAGTGTTATTTTATTGGCATCGTCATTGGGTATTCCGGTTTCTACCACTCATAATATTTCTGCCGCCATTATTGGTGTAGGTGCCGCAAAGCGTTTTAGCTCGATTAAGTGGACCGTGGTAGAAAGAATGCTATGGGCATGGTTATTAACCATTCCGGCAGCGGGTGGCCTGGCATGGTGCATGGTAAAACTGCTTCAGCATTTTAATTGGGCCGGATAAGCCGTAGGTCGGGCCTCTGCCTGAAAAAAAGGTGCAAAGTTCATTTTTTTTGTACAGATACCCAATTAAAAGAGCCTGATCTCTATTTCTGGCAATTTCTGATCTTCTCGTAGGAGCACTCACGAGTGCGATGACAGATTGCAGCAATTGCTGGTATTTTCTAGCGGCACCAAGACCACGATCATAATGTCGCAGACTTATCGCGCTCGTGAGCGCTCCTACGGTAAGCAAAATTGTCGTAGGTCTAATATGAAATTCGTGGGATACCTCAGGCCGTGGCCCGACCTGCGTTCGTTAGTGTAAATCGCCGCCCGCAGAAAGCATGCGTTCCAGATTATCGCCAACGCCGCCAATTTCCAGAATCAGACGGTCAAGTTCGGCAGCATCCAGACTATCAAACGGGCGATTTTCGCAAAGCTGCAAATACGGTACGCCGTCCAGTTCACCAATGGCCATGAAGCCAACCCGGCTTTGCCAGTTAAAGGCCAACATTTTTTTTGCATCGAGGCCGGTCATCGGCGCAATGGCGGTGCTGAGCCGTAAATATTTGCGATTATCTTCCGCTTCAAGCTCCGACAAAAAAATACTTTGGTGGCGCGTGCCCTGTTCCAAAGACAGTTCAACGCAAACCAGATACGGCTCGCGTGCAGTCACTTTATATTTGCCTTCCACGTGACTGCGAATTGATTCAAAACTACGCATGAAGTTCTCCTAAGAACGGCTATTCTAGTCCCCTATGTCGCCAAAGTCTGCCCCTGCTGCGATCATTAAAGCTATTCGCGCCGTGCCGGAAGGCGACGTGGCTGGCTATGGTGAAATTGCCCGGCGTGCAGGCTGGCCTGGCCGCGCGCGCATGGTCGCGCGTTTACTTTCAAATAACCAAGACACTGAGCTGCCATGGCATCGAATATTGCGATCCGATGGCAGCATCGCATTTCCAAAAGATTCCGCACATTACGCTGAACAAATTCAACGCCTGCGAGCAGAAGGTGTTGAAGTTGTGAATGGAAAAGTACGAGGTCGTAAAGTGGCCGCAACGATAGATGAATTACTTTGGGCGCCGCCGACAAGAGTAAAGAAAAAATAATTCGGATAACCCGTGGGAGGGCCGTAAGGCCCGAATTGCGTCAGATTGTTCGGGCCATACAGCTCTCTTGTAAATAACAATCAACGTAATTGTATTTCACGCTGCCGAAACCAAGCCGCAATGCTGTATCTGGTTTGGGTGGCAGGCAATACTTCATGTTCAATTTCTTCACTCAGAAAAATAACACTCGTGCCCATATTCGGCGAAATATCATGATGACCATCATCCAAATGCAATCGCAATGCACCACCGGCATTTTCTGGCCAATCAGCATTCAAATAACACACCAAAGATAATACCCTCGCATGATCATCACGAAAACGATCCCGATGCCGTGCGTACCCCGCACCCGGCGGATAGACCGCGTAATGCGCCTCGACCGATTCAAGCCCGAGCAATAAGGATTGGTTTAAGTCTTTTCGCAAAATATCGAGTGCATCAAGAAATGTTTTCGAAGCAGTACCGCAGCGAGCGTCATCAAGCCAGAGGCTGGAGTCGCCACGGAGTGATGACATTGTTTTGGTTTCTTTATGGCCAACAAAAGCCGGGCTTAATGCCTGTGATGCCTCATGTGCACAAGCTTCTTGGAGTAGGGCATCTAATAAACCGGGTTTGAACAAATCATCGATAGCTACCCATGACTGCCGGGTAATTTTTTCGCTGATTAGCTTGATGTCTGACGTTTCCGCACTCATATTGGATATCATACCGACTGTTCATTGGAGATGACATCGTGCATTTACCCCGCATTACCAAATGGCTGCTGTTTATTTTAACGGGAGCGTTTTTGCTGGAATTGTTGTTTCCGGAACAAAGTATTTTGTTATTTGCATTATGGCCATTGGGCGAGCATGTTGTTGGAACGAGTGGTAGTGGGGTAGTTACCGCCGCATTCTACCCTTGGCAGTTGTTGACCTATGCATTTCTGCACGACACCAATAATTACACCCATCTGCTTTTCAATGGCATTGCTTTGTACCAATTCGGCGCCGTGCTTGAGCAGACATGGGGCGAAAAAAAATACATCCAATATTTACTGGTCTGCACCATCGGTGCAGGCTTGATTCAGTTGCTTCTGGTCAGCAGCGGAGTTTTAGGCGGCATCTATCCGACCCTGGGTGCATCGGGCGGAATATTTGGCCTGTTGCTTGCGTACGGAATGCTGTTTCCGAATCAGCGAATGATGTTGATCATTCCTCCTATCCCAATGAAAGCCCGTACCATGGTCATTATTTTTGGTGCTATTTCATTATTGCTGGGCGTAACGGGTACCGCAGCAGGCATTGCACATTTCGCGCATCTGGGCGGCATGTTGTTCGGTTGGTTGATGATTCGCTATTGGCGCGGTCAGCCGCCTTTCAGAAAGCGTGGGCCGAGGTTGGTTAAGTAAAAATCAGGAATAGCTATGCGCCTCAATATAAAAATATTCTTTGCAATAGCAGCAAGCTTGTCTTCATTACAGTTGTTGGCGCAACAAGAAAGCATGATGCAAGCACAATCAGGCAAACAGAAGCCAGACTATTGTTTCGATTCATGGATATTGTTTGATCCCGATATCCCTCTGGTACAAAAATTTAAAGATGTTAGAGGGCTTGAGATCTCAGCGGAGTCAGGTAATAGTTTATCTCAATATTTCATCGGATCACTTTATCGATTGGGTGAAAAACATCCCGCCAAAATATTTTCCGAAGATATTGTAAAAGCAAAAAAATATCTTAGTAACGCTGCTATTGACGGTAATTTGCCGGCCATGGCAGCAATGGCTGAGTTGGAGCTGGCAGCCAAAAACAATAAAGATGCAATGTTATGGTCCCAAGTGTTTGCATATTACTCGAAAGTAGAAACAGAGAAACTAAAAGATGGTAGCAACTTGGCTTATCAAGCGTTTTTGCTGAAGCGAGTCGTCGATGCAGCGCGCAAAGAAAATAAGGATTATCTTGATAAAAGCTTTTTGGAAGATTTCAATAATTTCTTCGTAAATTATGATACAAAGATTCAAGCAAATAAAAATCGAGTTTTAACTTCTGCGGATATAGAAAAATCCAAGCTTTGCGATTTTGCAAATAAAGATTCAACGTCTCAAAATACAGTATTGCTACACGCAAACAAGATTCGCGCCAATGCACAGACTTCGTATGCTCTAGGTAGCCCTGGTTTTGCATATTTCTTATTAGGAGTAAATGCCGACGGGTCAGTTATTAAGGCTTTAATAGTCGATTCTCTGCCGAATGAAGGGTATGCAAAAGGACTGACTGTTGTTGCTAAAACACTGGAGTTCAATAAAACGCCTGTACTTGAACTTCGTCAGGTTTACATACCACTAACATTTGACGATGGCAGTATTAGAATTAAAAAGAAACGCAGCAATTCAACGTCGCATCGATAAAAAATCCGGGCTGGTGATCAAGCGTAACGAATCCAGTCGTGGGCGTGATTGCGGCAGTGCTTTTAGTAGTTGCTGATGTTCTTGTTCCAGTGCACTGATTTCTTCGGGCCGCACCGCTGGATTTTTTGCAGCCAGGGCTTGCAGACGTTCAATTTCATGCCGCAATAAGCCGTCGGCTTTTTCGAGCGAGAGGGCAATTTCATTTTGTGCGAGGATCAGCGCTTGGCCGCGGGTTTTTTCGAGCATCGGTGGTATTAAAGTGTTCAATACTTTCCGCATCGAGCTCAAATCAAAGGCGCGGTCTCCCGCACGATGGGCGGCACGTTCGTTTGAAACAAAATCCGGCCTTATTTGTAGTCGGGTATCGACGGCAATGCTGATGGGTTTTGGCGGTAGAAAGCGTTCAATATTCAGACCACGTGGTGCAATGCATTCGAGCACATATACCGCTTCCAGAATGACGGTGCGCTGAGGGAATGCATCATCAATCAACAAGGCGGTATTGCCCTTGTCGCTAGAGAGTAAAAATTCCTGCGCCGATAAAATCATCGGGTGGTCATTGCGAAGATAAAGCACGTCGTCGCGTGCCAATGCGGTATTGCGATCAAAGGTGACGGGTCGTGGGCCGGCTTTCAATTCTTCAAAGCCGTCCATGGTCATCATTTCGGGATCGAGCAGCCAGATTTTATGACTGAGAGCTTCGTTATGAATGCCGAATTGTTCCAATAGGCGCAGTGCGTAATCGTCATGTGCAATCAGATCGTCGTCTTGCTGGCAGGCCAGCATCAATTCACCGTTGTCGGCACCTTGCTGGCTACCGAGTTCGAGTAAACGATCACGACCGTTGGCAATTTTTTCTGCCAGTTCACGGTGGGTATTTTTTGTTTTTTCGATCAGTTCTGTGAGTGCCGGTTCGCGGCTGATACCGTCTTGCTCGGCCAGTGTAATTAAATCATCGCCATGAAGACGCAGGCATTCGCGGCCATCGGCAATCACTTGCGTGAATGCATCCAGGCCTTCGTGATACCAGCGTTGCAGGGCTTCTTGCGGGCTGCCGGGCAGTGCAGCGCAATGCAGATGCACGTCGCCTTGTTGGCCGATACGATCAAGGCGTCCGATGCGTTGTTCCAGCATGTCGGGATGCAGTGGTAAATCCCAGAAAATAAGATGTTGCGCGAATTGGAAGTTCCGGCCTTCAGCACCAATTTCCGATGCAATCAAACAGCGCGCGCCATCGGGCTCGGCAAAATAAGCGGCGTTGCGATCGCGTTGCAGCAAACTCATGTCTTCATGAAAACGTGCAATGGCAATTCCGCTGCGTAAGCGTATCGCTTCGTCGAGTGCTTGCACTTTTGCTCGCGAGCGACACAGCAGCAAGGCTTTCGCGGGCGCGATGCTATCGAGAATTCCCATCAACCAATCGGTACGCGGGTCGCGGGTGTAATCGTGCGAAGGTTCGTCGTCGCTATCGCCAATATCGTGCACGAATTCGGCATGCAGACGGCCAAGCCAGTTATCGTCATCACTTTCTTCGAGCGCTTGAATATGGGTGATGCGTTTTGGAAAGCCGCCGACCAAGGCGCGGCGATTACGGATCATCACGCGACCGGTACCGTGTCGATCCACTAAATCATTTAATAAAGCCTGGCGCTCTTGATCATCGCCTTCGGCAATTTTTGCCAGGCGATTGGCCAGCCCGTCTTTTTCGCTCGGCATAAACGAAGCGAGTGCTTCCATATCGCCGTAAGTTAAATCTTGTTGATTTAATAAACGATCAGCCAGACTAGAAAGCGAAATGTAACGGCTTTGTTCGGCGACAAAACTCGATAAATTGGTATAGCGGGCCGGATCGAGCAGACGCAAACGCGCAAAGTGTCCACCGAGCCCCAATTGTTCCGGAGTTGCAGTCAATAATAATAGGCCGGGCGTTTGCTTGGATAAGGCTTCAACAAATTGATAAGACGGACTCGAAAATTCTTCAGTCCAGATTAAATGATGGGCTTCATCGACTAATAATAAATCCCAGTTGGCGTCCAAGCACTGTTTGGCGCGCTTGCCGTGACTCGATAGCCAATCGACCGAGGCAATGATGCATTGCTCGTCTTCAAACGGATTGTGGCCACTGTTATTGAGCTCGATAGCTTCGCAGCGTTCTTCATCAAAGATGGCAAAACTCAAATTAAAGCGACGCAGTAATTCAACAAACCATTGGTTGACCAGACTTTCTGGTAGCAAAACGCAAACACGCGAAGCGCGACCCGAAGCCAGCATTTGCGCCACAATTAAACAAGCTTGAATGGTTTTACCCAGGCCCACTTCGTCGGCCAATAATAATCGTGGTGGTCGGCGCTTCGCGGCGATTTCTGCTACGCGGCATTGATGCGGAATCAAATCTATTCTTGCGCCCAGAATTCCCCAGCCTGCGTGTGCACGGGCTTCGGCACTACGCATCAAACATTCGCGGCGAAATTCAAATTGATCATTACGATCAACATGGCCGGCAAGCAGTCTTGTGTCTGCCTGCGAAACCGGTTGCTCGGCATCCAATTCGCCTTCAAAAAAACTTTGATTGGCGGCGCGGTATTGAATGAGTCCGTCGGTTTCATCGGCGGCTTCAATAATTATTTCTGCACCACTAACTCGCACACGGTCACCGGGACGAAAGGATGCACGCAGTAAAGGTGCCGTGCCAATCGCGTAATGTCGGAGCATGCCGCTACCGGTGAAAACCAATTGCACTCGGCGTCCTGACAAACGCAGAACGGTGCCAAGGCCTAATTCGGGTTCAGTGCTTGAATACCAGCGTTGACCGGGAATAAAAGGCATTACGGCCAGAGTCTCAATTGGTCTTTATACGGGCGTTGCATGGCACCGGCTTTGCAGCCGAAAGCGGCACCAAAAGCCGGCATGTTCGAGAGCGGTCCGTTAACCCGCCATTTTACCGGCGCATGATTTGCCTTGTCGTACGAAGCGAGTAATGCGCTATCGCGATCTACTCGGCCCCATAAGTTCGCCCAAGCCTTGAAGAAATCCTGCTGTGCATTTTTATCGCGAGTGCCGCTTGCCAAGTACGCTTGCAGTGCAATTTCAAGACCGGATAAATCCGCCAGATTTTGTGTTGAGGTCAAAGTGCCATTCACTTTTTTGGCGCCGCTTAATGTGTAGCCATTGTATTGAGCGATCAGCGAGGCCCGCTGTGCATTTAATGCCGTCACATCTTTAAATGCCGCCTGATAAAGCGCAAGACTTAATTGCTGTGCAAACAGCGCACCGAAAGCGCCGTAATCGACAGCATTGCCTTGGCCATCAAACACTGGCGCCTGAAATAATGCATTGCTAATGATGATACGGTTTTCATTCGGCAAATAGACGAGCAGCGGCGCGCTCGAATTAATATCGCTTGGCCATGCATCGGCACTTTGTTTGTTTTTGATCGACTGGCCGCGGCGCAATAGTTTCAAGGCCGAATTGGCCAAGCTATCGCTGACATCGACCGATGCAAAGTTTTTAGTGTCGCGACCAATATCGACACGCAAGGCTTTCAGTATTTTAAGATCGCGCTCTTCGCCTTTGTTGACGACCCAAGTACTGCGTGTGATTGCTTGTTCGGCAGCCTTCATAACGGCATCGGTCACTGCGCGGGCACGTTCACGTTGGCTGTTATTGATATAGCGCTCGGCATACGCGGCATCGATTAATTCCGGAGCGCTATCTTCAATCAATTCACGCAGATTTTGTGTGCGTGATTTCGGTGCCGTGCGACCTTGCAGATAGACTTCGTAAAATTGGCCATATGACGAAAAATACGGTTCGTTCAAATACGGCGATAACTGATTAAGTACATGAAAACGCAAATAGCTTTTCCAGTGCTCAAGCATTTTTACATTGACTAAACTATTAACGGTTTTGAAAAAAACCGGCTGCGCCAGCATGACTTTGTCGCCACCGGCTTTTTGTGAACGTAAAAAATCAGCCAGCTGTAAATTACCGTATTGCTTGGCGGCATCTTTTAGCGAAATAACTTGCGATGGTGATTCGCCTGAGACATTGGCAAGCTGCATTTCAAGGCTGATTACCTGGCCAGATTGAACCCCGGCATTGTCAGTGGATACACCACTGGTAGTGAGCAGTGTTTGTATGTAACTGCGATAACGCGCTTGAGCTGCGCCAATGGCAGGGTCTTGCTGTGTGTAAAAACCCAGCTCCGGAAAACCAATCGCATTGGCACTGAATGTATTGTTATTGTCGGCATCGAAATCAAAAACTACAGCTATGCCACGGGCATGCATATTGGCAATCACGGAGGCAATATCTTTTGGTTTTTTGATCCGATCAATGTCAGATAGCAAAGGCGACACAATTCTTGCACTATCGGCCTGCACGCGGCTCTCGTCGGCGCTTTGCATCAGTGCGTTGAGTTTGTCTTGAGCAGGACCGGCACCTTTTTGTGGTGCGGAAAATAATGCTTCGCGTTGGCGAGCACTAAGTTCATTCATTTCGTCCCACAAACTGCGACTGGCATAGCCCGGTGGCAAGGGGTTGGAACGTAACCAGGGCGTATTCACATTGCCATAAAAGTCAGCGCAGGCTGCTGGTGGGGGTGGCGCACTCGCCATTTTTTTTGCATCCACCGGGCTGACGAAAAGCGTAATCGCGATGGCGGCTATTAAAGGGCGAAAAGTCAGGGTCATTGCAGCTCCATGTGCTTCATCAGTCGGGCATGCATGATAAACCTATCGGCACGTATAGCCAATCTTCTAAATAATCCTGACATTGGCAAAGCTCTTCGTTAAAGGACGAAATCAAAAAACTGTCACCCCGTTGGAAAACGGGGCCCAGAAGCTCAGTTCCTAGCAACTTGTACATTCTGCTTTGTAGAGGCTTCTGGGTCCCGACTTTCGTCGGGAAGACGATTCTCTAGGCTTGTGAATTTGCTTGATACATCGATGGCTTCATTCGAATTATTTAATGCAATAGCTATAACAACAAAAAAGGGCCCTTACGGGCCCTTTTCTTAAAGCAGTGGTTCAGAAACGATAATTACCAAATGGCAACGCGTTTGTCTTCGGCACGCACCATGCCATCGCCTGCTTTGCATGAAAATGCAGCCGCAAAAGTTGGCAGGTTGGAAGGCGCGCCATTGGCACGGAATCCAGCGGGCGAGTGTGGGTCGGTGTTCAAACGGACTTTTAATTCGTCTGGCGTAAAGTTACGACGCCATACCGTGGCCCAATTCATGTAGAAGCGTTGGTCTTGGGTAAAGCCATCAATGGCGGCCATTTTTTTGTTCATCAAGTCACGCTGTAAAGCATCATAGGCGACTGTCAAGCCGCCAAGATCGGCGATATTTTCGCCCAAGGTCAGTTGACCTTTGACATTCAATGCGCCTTCTTTTGGATCATTGATAGCGGTATAACCATCAAATTGCGCAACTAATTTGCCGGTGCGGGCTTGGAAAGCTTTCAGATCAGCCGGTGTCCACCAGTTGTTGTTATTACCTTGAGCATCAAATTGACTGCCTTGATCATCGTAACCGTGCAGCATTTCGTGGCCAATCACCGCGCCAATACCACCATAATTCAGCGCCGGATCAGCTTTTGGATCAAAGAAAGGCGATTGCAAAATAGCGGCCGGGAAAACAATTTCATTTTTAAGTGGATTGTAATAAGCGTTGACGGTTTGCGGCGTCATGCCCCATTCCTTGCGATCAGCGGGCTTGCCGACCTTTGCCATTTGGAAAGCATTTTCAAATGCGGTCGCGGCGATTAGATTGTCGAAATAACTCTTGCTCGCATCAATCGTCAGGCCGGAGTAATCACGCCATTTGTCGGGGTAGCCGATTTTTGGATCAAAGGTTTTCCATTTTTCCAAAGCTTTCACTTTAGTTTCGGGGCTCATCCATTCCAGTTTCTCCAAACGGGCTTTCAGTGCTTCACGCAAATTGGTAACCAGTTGCAGCATTTGTGCTTTTGCTTCTTCGGTAAATACCTGTTTGACATAAACTTCGCCAAGGGCTTCGCCTGCGGTGCCGTTCACGCTGTCTAGCACGCGTTTCCAGCGCGGTTTTTGTTCTTTCTGGCCACGCATGGTGGTGCCGTAGAAAGCAAAGCGTTCGTTTGATAAAGCATCGGACAAATACGGTGCCGAATCGGCAATCGTGTGGTAACGGAAATACGCTTGCCAATCGCTTACCGGAGTATCGGTCAGCATTTTGTCCATTTCAGCGAAAAACTTCGGTTGCGAAAGCGAGAAGCCTTTCACACCTTGAATATTTTGCGCGGCCAATAATTTCGACCAAGAAAAATGCGGCGTGGCTTTGTCGGCATCGGCCACAGTGACGAAATGATACTGGTTTGCCGGGTCGCGTAGTTCGATGGGCGCCAACGAGGCTGCTGCCAAACGCGTTTCAAATTTCAATACGGTTTGTGCCTGTGCTTTTGCAGCAGCGGCATCGACACCGCCGAGCACTAACATTTTTTCGATATGTGCAACGAAAGCATCACGTTTTTCCTGATACTTGGCATCGCTGTAATAAGCTTTTTCCGGCAAGGAAATGCCGCCTTGAAAAGCATAACCAATAACGTTTTTGGCATCTTTAAAATCTTCGCCAGGGCCAAAAGAAAATACCGATTGCTGGCCTTTGGCAAAGTTCTGAATCAAATAGTCGGCAATGCCGGCGCTATCTTTAAGTGCATCCACTTCAGCCAGATAGGGCTTCAATGGTGTTGCACCGTCAGCATTTAATTTGGTTTCGTTCATGCCGGCGCCGTAAAGGTCACCGATTTTTTGTTCGTTGCTACCAAGCGCAGGCTTAGAAGAGGAAGCGGCTTCAACAATTTGTTTTTGCACAGCGAGCGAACGTTCGCCCAGCATTTCAAAACTGCCCCAGGTGGTTTTGTCGTTAGGAACTGGATTGGCTGCCAGCCATTTGCCGTTAACGTGTTTGTTTAAATCAACGCAGATTGGGGAAGCTGCGTCTAAATCGGCTGCATTAAATGCCGGTAATTGCGGCAGCTTCGAAAAATCGATGCTCAGTGGTTTTGCTGTTTCAGTGCTGGCAGCAACGACGGGCGCGGCTTCTTCTTTTTTAGCGCAGGCAGAAAGGCCAATGGCAATGGCAACAGCAAACGACAGGGGTTTCAAAATACGTGAGGACACAGTGACTCCGGGCCCCGCGGGGCGGTTGGTTTAGACCACGCTGTGGGAAAACAGCGTACAGGCGCGGGAATGTACTGTACTCAGTGGCGACATGCGATGGGCCGAAGGTCATGCCTGATTTTATCGGACGCACTTCTATTTTAATCAATCACTTAGCGCCAATTGATATTAATTCTCTTCGTTTATTCACACACAAATTAGTTAATTTTTTATTGCAAGGGGTTTGTAAGCGCGAAAAATCAATGCTAATGTCGGCACGTTGGTTCTGGACTCCCATGCTTATGAAGCCCCGTCTCCAGACTCGAAGAATGCCGACAGCTCCGTCTGTTCGCAGGTTTTCAGGTCTTACATATATCGCCAGTTTCAAGGCGCATCTAGCCAGCCGCTTATTCCCGGCGCAGGCGACGGCACACTCCATTTGTTTTGAAGCGGCTGCTATGAAAATTGCGGCCCGGATGTCTTTTCCCAACTAAACCGATTTGGCGCAATGCTTTCGGGCGGCGCTGATTCTCGATCATTTTTTTAGGTTTTGGAGAACGATATGCGTGTGTTGGCTTGCGATGGAATTCATGAAGACGGTTTGATCTTGATGCGGGAAGCTGGATGGGAAGTAGAAATTTCCGATCCGATAAAAGATCCTGCCGTATTGGCAAAAAAACTCGAAGGTGTCGATGCACTTTTAGTGCGATCTGCCACGGCAGTGACGGCTGAAGCAATCGCCAATGCAACGCAGCTTAAAGTCATTGGTCGCGCCGGTGCCGGTGTTGACACCATTGATGTTGAAGCCGCAACCGCTCGCGGTATTGCCGTGATGAACGCGCCCGATGGCAACACGCTCGCTGCGGCCGAACACGCTATTTCATTATTGTTCGCTTTGGCGCGCCATATTCCAAAAGCCGATGCCGGTATGAAAGCCGGTGGCTGGCCAAAAGCGGGCTTGACCGGTTTTGAATTGGAAGGAAAAAAGCTCGGCGTGATTGGTTTGGGTCGTATTGGTGCAACGGTTGCGCGTAAAGCGCAGGGCATTGGTATGGACGTCGCTGCATACGATCCGTTTTTACCTGCTGCCGCTGCGGGTCGCAGTAGTGTGCCGATGAAAACACTTGATGAATTGTTGGCGAAGGCCGACATCATTACGCTGCATATTCCACGCACCAAAGAAACCACCAATATTCTTGATGAAGTGCATTTACGCGCCATGAAAAAAGGCTCGTATGTCATCAATGCCGCGCGTGGTGGTCTGGTTGATGAAGACGCCTTGTTGAAATGTCTGGAAGACGGACATTTAGCGGGTGCCGCACTCGATACTTTCGTGACCGAACCCTTGCCTGCTGATTCAAAACTGCGCGGCAATCCGAATTTAATTTTAACGCCGCATTTGGGCGCTTCTACCAGTGAAGCCCAGCAAGCTGTCAGTACCATTCTGGCCAAGCAGATGATTGATTTTCTGCAAACCGGAGCCGTTGCAGGCTGCGTTAACTTGCCGCCATTAACCGCAGAAGCCGCGAAAGAAGTCGGCCCGTGGATGCCATTGATGACGGCACTCGGCAAGCTTGCAACACGCCTGGTGCCGGCGCCCGACAAATTGCATATCACCTATGCCGGCCGTACCGAAGCACTCGACACCCGACCATTGACGCGCCTGTTAGTCGCTGCACAAATGGGTGCAGCGTCGGGTCGCGTAACGCCGGTGAATGCCCTGCACGAAGCGGCTTTGCGCGGTCTGGAAGTGTCGGAAACCGTTGGCGGTGATGGCGATGGTTTCGATCGTTTACTGCGTTTGCGTATTGAAGGCGGCAATGAAGTACGCGAAATTGAAGCGACCCTGCATCGCGGCCCGCGCGTTGTGCGACTCGATGGCGTTGAACTTGATTTTGATCCGGGCGCCCATATTTTATTGATGCAAAACGAAGATGTGCCCGGCGTGATTGGATCGGTTGGTTCGCATCTGGGTGCAGCGGGCATCAACATCATCAATTTCTCGCTGGGTGCAAAAGGCAATGGCGAGGCAGTCGCTGCAATTACCGTCAGTAAAAATGTGCCGGATGTGGAGCTGGTTGCCCTGCGTGCCATTCCCGGGATTTTGTCTTTGGAAATGATTTGATCGTAGCCCGGGTCATGGCTCTATCTGACCCGGGGCAACTTGTAAATTTTCAACATCCCGGGTCAGGTGGAGCCATGACCCGGGCTACTCGAGATGTAAAAAATGAAAATATTATTAGCGCGGCACGGTGAAACACCCTGGAATGCCGAAGGCCGTTATCAAGGGCAGATTGATATTCCCTTGTCTGAGAATGGCATTCGACAGGCAAAATTATTGGGCGAGCGATTGCAGGATGTTCTTATTACCAAGGCAGTGGCATCGCCTTTGTCACGTGCGAAAGTAACGGCCGAGTTCGCATTGGGCGAAAACCGAATTGCAATGTTGCAATACGATGATGGCTTGAAAGAAATTGCCCACGGTGATTGGGAAGGTCTGCTCGCCAGTGAAATTCGTGAGCAAGATCCACAACGATTATTGGCGTGGCGTGAAACACCGGAATCGGTATTAATGCCCGGCGAGGGTGGTGAAAATCTGCAAATGGTTTTTGATCGGGCATGGCCTGCATTCGCGCGTGCTTGCGAAGGATTGAGTCAGGATGACACTTTGTTGATCGTCGCACATGATGCTGTCAATCGTGTGCTGTTATGCAAAATATTGGGTCTGCCGTTTTCCAAACTCTGGTCATTTCGTCAGGCACCGACAACACTGAATTTATTGGAAGGTTCATCGGTAGATTCGCTGGAAGTCGTCCGCTTGAATGATTGCAATCATCACACGGGATTGTTTGGCGAGGCGGTTCATAGGGCTCTGTAATTCCTTAGGGGGCCGCTTGCGGGCGGCGTGCGTGCATTTTCGTGGGAGCGCCCGTCAGGCGCGAATGGTATGCGGCAATGTTTGAAGTCGCTGAGTCCCGACAAGAGCATTCGTGGATGTCGGAGGTTTATTTTGGAGATTTATCTATTTCAAATTACCGATTGGCAGGAGTGTCCTTTAGGCGCGACAAATCAGGCGAGATTTTTCGCGCCTGACGGAGGCTCCCACGAAGAAGTCAATAAATAATTCCACAGATAGTTGCTCCTGCGCAAAATACGCGATAATGCACAGATGACTCGCACACTCAACGACTGGCTCGAATACCAACTACAAATCCATCCAAAATCCATTGATATGGGGCTGGATAGAATTTCCGAAGTGGCGAAACGCCTGGCAATAAAAAAACCTGCACCACGCGTCATCACTGTTGCTGGCACCAACGGTAAAGGCTCCACCGTAGCGTTTATCGAAGCAATCGCGCGTGCAGCAGGCTGGAAGGTGGGTGCATTTACATCGCCACATATTCTTGAATACAACGAACGTATTCGTATTGATGGCTTGAATGCTGACGATGGCCAATTAATTGCGGCATTCGAAACAATCGAAGCTGCCAGAATATTGCCAGCAGAAGTTCAGCTCACCTATTTCGAATTTGGCACGCTTGCCGCCTTATTGATTTTCGCAGAACACGATCTTGATTTGGTGATTCTTGAAGTAGGTCTGGGTGGTCGCTTGGACGCGACGAATATTATTGACCCCGACGTGGCTGTTATCACCACGGTCGATCTGGATCATCAAGATTATTTGGGGACAGACAGGGAGAGTATCGGTTTCGAAAAAGCCGGCATTATCCGGGCTTGGAAGCCGGTTGTTTTCGGCGAGAAAGATCCGCCATCATCGGCACTGCGTCGGGCTTATGAACTTGGTGCAACTGCAATTCGTGGCCATTCCGATTACCTTATCGAAAAACAGGAAAATTCCTGGTGCTGGCGTGAGCCTGGTTATGAAATCCAGTTGCCGATGCCGAGCTTGGCAGCACCCGTGCAAATAGAAAATGCCGCCACGGCAATTGCAGCTTTGCGCGCATTGAGCGATGAGATAAAAGATGCTGCGATCATCGTAGGCGTGCGTAACGCAAAAGTACCCGGAAGACTTCAAAAGATTTCCGAACAACCCGATGTCGTTCTAGATGTGGCTCATAACCCGCAGGCCGCCAAACAGTTATCGCAATGGCTGCTCGAGCACCCTAAAACTACGTATGCCGTGTTCGCCGCATTGGCCGATAAAGATATTGAAGCGATTGTTTCGCAAGTTCAGCCGCAGATAAAACAGTGGTTTTTGGCCGGAATTGACGATGCCGGGCCGCGCAATTTAACGGCCGCTCAATTGGAAACTCGCGTTAAAGCCCTGATTGCTGAACCCGTCTTAAGTTGTCATGGCAATATCGCCCAGGCCCTGCAAGCGGCATTGCAACGGGCTAAGCCAGATGAACGCGTGCTGATATTCGGTTCGTTCCATACCGTGGCCGCCGCAATGAATGCAATCAAAATCGGGGCTGCCGCGTTATAATTACCGCTGGTTTTCGACGAGTGTTCAACCTATGGAAACGCCGGTTAAGCAGCGCCTGATTGGAGCTTTGGTTTTGGCATTAGTGGCCATTTTATTTTTGCCGATGTTATTGAAACCCGATGTCAAAGCACCCGATGTTTCCGAGGTGCCTTTGGATATGCCAAAAGCACCCGAGTCCGAATTTGAAACCCGTGATCTACCCCTGAATGTGCCATCGAGTAAAACACCAACTGGCGGTGTGCTAGGTGTTCCCAAACCACCTATGGATAGCTCGTTCGAAACGCCGGTTGCATCTCCCTCTATCACTACGACTGAAACGGCCGTGCCACCAACGGTAATGCCAGCGACAACAACGCCCGTTGAAATTTCCAAGCCTGCCGAAGTAAAACCTGCCCTTGTTAAACCGGCAGTCGCAACGCTTACCAAACCCGTTATCACCGAAAAACCTGCTGAAGTAAAACCGGCCGCCATTGCCGCAGGTAATTTTACAATAGCCATTGGCAGCTTTACCAAACTTGATAGCGCCAACGCACTAATCGCCCGCTTGAAAGCAGAAAAATTACCGGTGCTTAGCGAAAAAATTACAGTGGATGGAAAGCCGGCATTAAAAATTCGCATTGGCCCTTATGTTGATCGCGCCAGTGCCGAAGCGGCACGATTGAAAGCCGATGAAATTGCCGGTGGCCTTAGTAAGGTCAATGTCCAGGACGCTGCACCAACCGCAGCCAGCGAGAATAAGAAACCTGCAGCAAGCACCACAAAACCAGCACCAGCAAGTAGCGGTTTTTCAGTGCAGCTTGAAGCCTTGAGCGACAACGCCAAAGCCGAAGAAATACGTAACCGTGCTCGTAGCATGGGCTTTAATGCATTTGTCAAACGCGTTGAAACCGAGAAGGGCGTGTTATACAGCGTACGTTTGGGCCCGGTAGCGGACCGCGAAGCGGCAAATAAATTGCGTGACGAAGCGACCCAAAAGCTCGGTAAAACCGGCATCGTCAAAACACATCCTTAAAGATTAAGAGAAAAACATGTGCGGCATTATTGGAATTGTGGGTGTCAGTGAAGTCGCTTCGGCTTTGTATGATGGTTTGACCGTGTTGCAACATCGTGGTCAGGATGCAGCCGGCATTGCAACGGTGGATGGCAATAAAATTCGTTTGCATAAAGGCAACGGACTCGTTCGCGATGTATTTGATACCGCGCAAATGGAATTGCTGCATGGCCGAGTCGGTATCGGCCATTGCCGTTATCCTACCGCAGGTTCGGAAGGCTCGGATGAGGCGCAACCTTTTTACGTGAATTCGCCTTATGGCATTGCCTTGGCGCACAACGGCAATCTGATCAACACTGATGCTTTGCGCAAAGAAATGTTTGAACTCGACAAGCGCAATATCAATACCGAATCGGATTCGGAAGTTTTATTGAATGTGTTCGCGCATGAGTTGCAGGCACAAAAAAGTTTGACTCCGCAAGACGCTATCAAAGCAGTGGCCGGTGTGCATCGTCGTTGCAAGGGCGGTTACGCCATCGTCAGTGCGGTATTGGGTTTAGGCTTGGTCGCATTTCGTGATCCGCATGGTATTCGCCCCTTGGTATTGGGCAAGCGTGAAACCGAACAGGGCGATGAATATGCGATTGCCTCCGAATCGGTAGCGCTCGATATTCTTGGTTTTCAACGCCTGCGCGATGTCGCGCCTGGCGAAGCGGTGGTTATTACTCCACGCGGTGAATTGTTTAGCGAAATTTGCGCGCCACCCGAAAAACATACGCCCTGCATTTTCGAATACGTCTATTTTGCACGTCCCGACTCGATGATGGATGATGTGTCCGTGCACAAAGCCCGCATGCGCATGGGTGTAAAGCTCGGCGAAAAAATTCTACGTTTACGTCCGGATCACGATATCGATACCGTTATTCCAATTCCGGATACTTCACGCGACGCTGCATTAGAAATTGCGAATGTGCTGGGCGTAAAGTATCGCGAAGGCTTTATCAAGAATCGTTATATCGGACGTACTTTCATTATGCCGGGGCAGGGCGAACGGGTG